>JABUUR010000250.1 GCA_021443065.1 Fibrobacter sp. | reverse complement strand
GTGTCTTACATTTCTGGAATCACGACTTCGTAAGAAACCTTGTGCTTAGCCTCGTCTACAATCTGGATGGTTATGCTTTCGCCTGCATCGGGCAGCCTTTCGCCTTCCAAAATGATTTCCCTTGGCTCGGAATCGTATTCTGCTGCAATCCATTTGTTCTTGTACTTTACGGTGATGGAATTGCCGTCGGCAATGCCGTCGTACTTGAACATCAGGGGAATCTTCAAGGCTGTTTGACGAACACCCCCGATGATCATGTTGTCCCAGTAGGCAAATCCTAGGGTGGGTGCGTCCGGATTGTCTATGTTTGCAATGTCCCGAAGCTCATTTGTGCTTGCGCAGCGGTTTTTACCCTTGGTCTGCTTGCTGAATATGAACCAGTCACGGCTTGTTTCTCCAAGCCAGTAGAGCGGTGCATTGTTTGCCTTGTTTTCCACGCATACGTTCCAGTTCTTTAACTGCAGCCCCTTCGGGTGGAATTCCAAAAAATCCAGGCTGTCGGTGCGGGTCTTTGTAACTGCAAGGACGCGGATTGCGGAATCCTTTGCTGCAGGAATCCCTGAAATTTTCTGGCTGATATTTATGTCACCCAGAGTGGTGTTCCAGTTGACGTTTGTCTGGTAACGGGTATAGCCAAATACTGCGATGCTTTCGTCTACAGCCTTGCCGTCGCCTGTGGCGGCTGCGTCGGCGGTATAGCGGATATCCGTCATCTCAGGGAATGTTTCCAGAATCTTTGCGATGAGAATGGGCTTGTGTTCCTGGAAAACCTTGCAAAGGTTTTCAGAAAGGACCTCTTCTTTTTTCATGGCGGAAAATTTCATTCCGTTTTCGCAACGGAACAGGTCCAGCATGGGGCGGCTCAGGTAAGTGAACAAGGGGGAGGTCTGGAACTTGGTCATTTGCAAGTCTACATTGCCCTTGCACTTGGGGTGGAAACTGAATTTCTTTGTGGTGACGTTCCCGTTGTAGTCCTCCACTTCCATGGTGTAGGTGGAAAGCGGTGCTATTTTTGCATCGATAACGTGCCAGTCTCCGGCGGAGTCCGCTTCTTCTGCCCAAAGGAGATTGTCGCGGATTTTTGCCTGGGTGCTGAAACGCAGGGTGTCCAACTTTTGGTCAAAGACCTTTTCGTCGTAACGCCAGATGGTAATGCGACGGACGGACATGGGATTTTCCTTGGGCTCGCGGCTGTAATCCACCATCTTGAATGCAATATTCAGGGCGAATTCGTTTTTTACCGGTGTGACGACGCAGCCTTTGTTGACTGCTTCCTGGGAGGTGAACGCCATTTCGTTTTCCTGCCATACTGCGGCCGCCAAAATCTGGGGCGCCATGGTGTCGGAAACGTCGGTGTTCACCAGCCGTGGATTGATGATGCGGTCGTTGTCCAGGCGCACTTCAAGGTGCAGGTGGGGGTTGCCTATGCCGGTACTGCCGGCGAAACTCAACGTGTCTCCTTTCTTGTAAGCCTTGCCGGGCTTAAGGGTGACATCGTTCTTTTTGGTGGCGTACTGCTGCCGCATGACGGATTCGTCCAACGCACCGAAACTGCTCTGGTGGGCGAATACCCAGGTTTTGCCGCTTTGACCCTGGAAAAACATTACCTTGCCGTAACCGAATGGCGAAACGCGGATTTCCTTGACAACTCCGTTTTCGGGTGCGTAGATGGGCCAGCCTTCTTCCATCTGGGTGGAGTAGTCAAAACCCGCATGGTAACGCGTACCGCGGTTTTCACCGAAGGATGAAGTCAAGTAGGCTTCCTTGCCGAAGGGGCTGTATTTGGATTCTGCCGGTGTGGGGGCCTTTGCCTCGGGAGCTTCGCTGCCGAAGTTCGTCTGGTCGATGGTTGCGCCGCCCTTGGCCTTTATGCAGTCTTCGTAGGCGAATGCGTCCATGGTGGCTTCGTCACATTCCTCTGCGACGACGTTTGCGGATAACGCAAAAAAACTTCCCAAAAGGATTTTTGAAAAAGAATTCCAAACCTTGATCATTTTTGTCCCTCTGATTTGCGAATTAAAAGATACTTAAAACTTACAGTTCACTCAAGGATGGTTCTGCTTGCGATGTGCGTTTGAACAAAAAAAAGACTCGCTTTTAAGCGGGTCTTTTTTAGTGGAGCTAAGGAGAGTCGAACTCCTGACCTCCTGCATGCCATGCAGGCGCTCTACCAAC
>JABUUR010000416.1 GCA_021443065.1 Fibrobacter sp. | reverse complement strand
TCAAAATGTTCTTTTGCCATTTTTTCCTCTTCTTCAGCAGAAGGTTTATCGCTTCGAGTTATAGGAACGGCGCGGGTTAGAACGCGATTCCGGTGATTTCGCAAAGCATAGGAAGCGGTACTCTGCGAATTTTGCTGCACAAATTTAGTAAATCCAAGAATTTTTTCAAGGATTTTTCTTTGTTTTTTAGCAAAAAATGCAAATTTGGTCACATATCAACAGCCCTGGCACCCCAAAGACGGAACCTTTCGCGCCAAATTTTTCATAATTTGAAAAACCGCATTTTTTGCAAAATTTCAAGGGTTGTTCTTTTTATCCTTCGATTGAGTCCAACTTATCAACATATCGTCAACACTAAAACATCCATCGCGCAACCCCTTAAAAATCAACATTTTATAATTTTGTAAAACATTTTTTACAAAATAAGAATTTACATTAATTTACAAAGTTTCGGTACAGTTGTTCCCACCCAAATCGTTAGAGAACACATATAGAACAAAAAAGCATTTTCATAACTTCTTTTTTACAAAGGAGTTAGATATAAAAAATTATCTTTGTATATGGTGTGCACAGGGAACTCAGAGGATTTTTATGAAATTTACATTTGCAAAGACGTTGATTGCAGCAGGAGCCTTTGCGCTGGTATGCAGTTGTAGCGAAGACACTATAAGCAGGGTCGCCCACGAAAACAGGGGAAATTACATCGTTTCCGATACATCCTACGTTTATACGGACAAGAACAACAACGTCTACCTGATTTCCAAGTATGGCATTGTTTCGGACACTACCGGCATCCCCGTAGGTATCGCCGACATCGCCACGGGCCTCATTATCGACAACAACTCAAACATCATTGCCCAAGGCGTGAACTTTTCCAAGCTGGATGTCGTCACCCCCACAAAGGTGGTGGCAGACGGATGGCTTTTGAACATGGGCTCAAATTATGTCATTGCACAGACAGGCGAGGTTTACAACGCCCAGGGCGTCCAGGTTGGCAAATTCGTGATTAACGAAGGGACGTTCACCGGGAACATCGTCCTTTTGGACAACACCATGTTCGTAGAAGGCGTTGATCTTTTGACACTCAAGGCCGTGACCACGGACATTGTAAAACCGATACCGTCCTCCAGTTCCGTAGTCGCCTCCAGCGCAAGCCAGCCCCCGGCATCTTCCAGCAGCAGCAGCATCGCGCCGCCCCAGAGTTCCAGCAGTTCCTCCTCTGTAAAATCCTCCTCCAGTTCCGCAAAGTCTAGCAGCAGTCAAGGAAGTTCCACCGCCGGATGCCCCGCCATCAAGTACGTGAGCGGTGGCGCAAGCGGTAAAGGTTGGGCGACACGCTATTGGGACTGTTGCATGCCCAGCTGCTCCTGGCCCGAGAACGCCCATGGCAACGTCGCAAAGACCTGCACTGTCAGCGGAGGCTCGGCCAACAGCGGAAACGGCAGCGTCTGCTCCGGCGGAAGCGGCTCCACATGCCTGTCCCAGATTCCCTTTACCGTTAGCGGCTGCGACAACCTGGCCTTTGCCTTTGCCGCGGTCCCGGCAAGCAACGGCGGTATGTGCGGTCACTGCTACGAGCTTACCTTCACGGGTGAAGGCCATTACGGCACATCCTCGGGAGCCAAGAGGCTGAGCAACGCAGGAAAGAAGTTGATTGTCATGGCAAGCAACATCGGCGGCGACGTGGCCCAGGGCCAGTTCGACGTCATGATTCCAGGCGGCGGAGTAGGCCAGTTCAACGGCTGCAACGGCTTTGGATGGGGCGACCAAGGTGAACAGTACGGAGGTCTCCTCAGCAAGTGCGAAACTGAAAACAACTACAACCAAAACAAGTACAAGAGCTGCCTTACCGAAAAGTGCAACAGCACGTTCAAAAACGACGCCAAGGCCAAGGAAGGCTGCCTGTTCCTTGCCAACTGGATGGAAGCCGCAAGCAATCCAGAACACACCTTCAAGGAGGTGGAATGCCCGGACGTGCTGAAGCAGAAATACTAGCCCAGGCACAATCTCAGTATAAATCAAGCTCGCCGAGAAGGCGGGCTTTTTAGTTCCAACGATACGAGGCTTTTCATCGGGGTTCCAAGGGGTAAGCCCCCTCGCCTCATCCTCCTGTCATCCCGGCCTCCTTTCTAATTGTCATCCCGGGCTTGACCCGGGACCTCACCCATCCACTTACTTTGTCATCCCGGCCACCACTTACTTTGTCATCCCGG
>JABUUR010000238.1 GCA_021443065.1 Fibrobacter sp. | reverse complement strand
AAAGCCAAAGGCTCTTTAGAACTACCGGCCTAGCCGGTAGTTTTCTTTATACCAAAAAGCCCGAGTTATGTAACTCGGGTTTTTCTTTATTACGCACAAAATTGTTAAGATGCGTTAAGCAGTTACAGCCAGTATCCCAAGGTAATGCCCACATTGAAACTGCTGGCGATAGCGCCCCAGTCGCCGATGCCCAGTTGCAAACCCACATCAAAATCACCTAGAGAAACGCCGCCACCGATAGTGGTGTTGTTCAAGCCAGCCTCTGCATCAAAGTTACCTGAGCCCAGCTGACCGTAGGAATACGAATCACCATATAGACTGTTCGATGAGTGAATGTAGGAATAGAAATTCCCGCCAACAACAAAACCGGCCTCAGCCCAGAACATTTCGTTGATTACATAGCGGAAGTAGATGGGCAGTTGGATGCTGAACACCAAATCGGAGGAATTAGTTTCCAACACAGTACAATTATAAATATTCAAACATTGCTGGGACGTGGTCTTGCTCAACTTATAACTAATCCCCAGGTCCAACCCGGTACGGACACCCATCTGGCTGTTAAAGTAGTAGGCAAATCCAAAGCCCAGGTTGGCACCTATCCCGTAGTTATTCCAGTCGGAGAAATCTGGAGTAAGAACCATGTGTGCACCATATTTCGGGCCCACATCACCATCATGTTTTTTCTTTTTCTTCTTGGATTTTTTCTTCTTGGACTTCTTCTTTTTCTTTTTAGACTTCTTTACGACTTCTTCTTCTTCGTCTTCAGAAATCTCTTCGGAGTCTTCAATAGATTCTTCCGAACCATCGGATTCTTCGACGACTTCGTCCGTGGCCGTGGCATCGGCAACAACAGCGTTTTCATCCGCAGTCCCATCTTCGTCAGAATCGTATTCTTCAGAAATATCTTCGGCGGCGACTTCTTCTACAGCCTCATCTGCAGGAGCGGAACCTTCGCCAGAACTTTCAACAGATTCTTCAACTTCTTCGGCAACTTCCTCCTCGTACTCATCATCTTCGGCAGCGGCCTGTGCCCAACTGATAGAGACGGCAAAAAGAAGGCTCGTCAAAAATCCAAAACACTTTTTCATTTTTTCTCCAAGATTTTCAAGGAATGGTTCAAAACCTTTCTGAAAATAGATTTACATACGTCCAAAGTCAAGATTTTTCAGTTTCTCTCCCGATTTATATGCATTTTTTAGTAAAATAAATCACATTAGGGAAAAACGTCTTTTGAAATCCTAGATGGACGATTCGATACAATCCTTGCGGAAAGTTCCGTTGCCCAAAAGAATGTCGATGGGCAGTTTGTGGAACTCGTACTCGTAAGGGGGCTGTTTCCAGGCGAAGTCCTTGGGATATTCGTTGAAAATGTATTGCAGCAACTTTATCGCCATGTCAAAACTGCGGAACTTGTCCCGGTCCAGCACATGAATCTGTGCACCGCCGCAAATTTGCCCTGCCCCCTTGTGGAAAGTGGGCTGGAAATAGTTTTCGCGGAAATAGACTCCGGGCAGTTTAAGGCCGTTCATGTACTTGCAAAGTTTTACCGCATCGATGAATGGCGCGCCAAAAATTTCGAAAGGTCGGGTGGTGCCGCGGCCTTCGCTCACGTTGGTGGCTTCAAAAAGGCACATGCCCGGGTACACGATTGCTGTATCCAAGGTGGGCATGTTGGGGCTGGGCAAAATCCAGGGCAAGCCCGTCTGGTCGAACCACATTTCCTTCTTGTAGCCAACCATCTGCATCACATAAAGTTCGCTCTTGGGGAAACATTCCGCCTTGAACAGTTCCGCCAGTTCGCCGATAGTTTTCGCATGGCGGGTGCGAATGCTGTGGAGTCCCACAAAACTTGTATAGTTCAGGTCCAGCACAGGGCCTTCTTCATCTACGCAGTTGATGGGGTTGGGGCGGTCTACAACCACCACGGGGATTCCCAACTTTTCGCAGGCCTTCATGCACAGGTACAAAGTCCAGATGAAGGTGTAGTAACGAGCACCCACGTCCTGCAAGTCCACCAGAAGAGCGTCTACGTGGGAAAGCATTTCGGCAGTAGGTTCCCTGTGTTCTCCATACAAACTATAAACGGGAATGCCAAGCTCGGGGTCGGTGTAGCCTTCCCATTCAATCATGTTGTCCTGGGTGTGGCCCTTGATGCCGTGCTGGGGGCCGAACAGTGCAGACAACTTAAATAACTTGCCGTCGTATTCCTTAAG
>JABUUR010000342.1 GCA_021443065.1 Fibrobacter sp. | reverse complement strand
GTCTTTCTAAGCGCTAAAGCGCTAAGAAATGCTTCATCCCGGGCTTGCCCCGGGATCCCCTTTGGGCTTAGATCCCGGCTCTAAGGCCGGGATGACAAAACAACGGAGGGCCGGGATGACAGTGTTTAAAGATGGCCGGGATGACAGTCAACTGCTATGGACCCTATCGAGCCTAAAGGCACTCCAGGGTGACAAGAGGAGGGGGGGGGCTCCCTATGTCAACCACCAACTATCTCTTTCGGCTATTTCTTGTTACCTGGGCATCCGCTTGATTTCGCGCAGCAGCATGATTGTCCCAATAATTGCGGCGCCGGCGTCGGCAATGGGCTGGGCAAGGAACACGCCCCGCAATTGGTCACCTTCACTCATAAAGTGGGGCAGCACCAGCAAAAAGGGAATCAGCAGAATTACCTGGCGGCAGGCATTCAAGAACAGCGAACGCCCTGCCTTGCCTGTACCTTGGAAAAAGCTACCTGCAGACATACCTAGGGGAATGGTGAACATGCAGGCCATGAACAGCCGGAGGCCCCAGGCGGCAATTTCCAACAGTTTTTGGTCGCCGGCGGCGAAAGGTGCCACAAAAATCTCGCATTTCCACTGAAGAACAATCCACGCCACAAAAACAAAGCTGAAAGAGTAGATGATGGCTGTCTTTACGGCTTGCCTTACCCGCCCGTAGAGCTTTGCCCCGTAGTTGTACCCGATGATAGGCTGCAGGCCGTGTACAAATCCAAGCACAGGGAAAAGCACCACCGTCACAATGCTGTTCAATATCCCGAATGCAGAAATCGCCATGTCGCCGCCTACGATTTCGCCCTTGAACAAACTGGTGTTTCCGTAGGTGGTAAGGCTCCAGGCCAATATGGCGTTCATAAGGCTTCCGCAAATCTGCATTACCGAGGGCGGCAAGCCCAAAATAAAGATCTTGCGCACGTAGGGGAACTTGAGTTTCATGTGTCGCCACTTGAATTTGATGGGCGTTTCTTTTTTCAAGAAGAACTGCATTACGAAAATGCTGCCCACCAGCTGCGAAAGCACCGTGGCCCACGCTGCACCTTCCACCCCCCACTGGAATACGATAATGAACAGGTAGTCCAGAATCACGTTGGTGCCGGCGCCGATCATCACCCGGAACATGGCGGTCTTGGGATGTCCCATGGAACGGATAAAGTGGTTCATGCCGGGGGTGATGGTCTGGAACAGCGCACCACACAAAAGAATGCGCATGTAGCTGGTGGCGTAGGGGAGCAGTTCCTCGCTGGCGCCGAACAGTTTTAAGAGCGGAGTCATAAAGGTTTCGCCCAGGGCAAAGGCCCCCACGGCCATTACCACCAGCAGCATAAAGCCGTGGTTCATGATGATGCTCGCCTGTTCGTACTTCTTTTCGCCCAGGCGGATGGCGAACAGCGTATTGCTGCCCACGCCGATGATCATGCTCATGGCCGAGATGAACATGACGATAGGGAAACAGATGGTGATGCCACCGATCCCCAGGAACCCTACGCCCTGGCCCACGAAATAGCGGTCTACGATGTTGTAAAGGGCCTCCACGCACATGCTTACGATAGAAGGCACGGAAAATTGCAGTATGAGCCTGCCTATGCTGGCGGTGCCCATGGCATTGAGCTTTGTATTCTTTAACGCTTCCGACATAACGGAAGCCAAATTTAGAAAATTTTACAAAACTTTTAAAGACTATTCCGTAGCGATCTGGTTACGGCCGTTCTGCTTGGCGATGTACAGCAACTTGTCGCTTTCGGCGATCATCTGGTCGATTTTACCGATGGATTCGCCCTGCCTGCTGCACAGCCCCAAGGAAATTGTCACGGGAATGATGGCGTCCTTCCACGAAAAGCGGTGACGCTCCACGGCGCACCTCAGGCGTTCGGCGCTCTTTTTTGCGTCTTCGGGGCCGATCCCTGCCAAAAGCAGCACGAATTCCTCGCCACCGTAGCGGGCCAGCAGGTCGGACTCCCGCTTTTCATCCTTGAGGATGCGGGCGATTTCCTTTAGCACCATGTCGCCGCACTGGTGGCCCCAGGTATCGTTTACCTGCTTGAAATGGTCTGCGTCTACCATGATGGTGTGGGCGTAGTAGTTGTTGCGGCGTGCCATGGCCAATTCCCCTAGGCTTCGGTCCATAAAGGTGCGGCGGTTGCTGATCTTTGTCAGGGGGTCCATGGTGGCGGCCTCGTAAAGTTCCCTGTCGAAGGC
>JABUUR010000288.1 GCA_021443065.1 Fibrobacter sp. | reverse complement strand
CGCCTGGACCAAAACGAAAACCCTGATGGAATTCCAAAGTGGCTCTTTGACAAGGCCATGGCAAGGCTCTCCCCCGAATACCTTTCCATGTACCCCGAAGAAATCAAGCTCACCGAAATGTATGCAAAAGCTATCGGACTTGAATACGACAACGTGACTCTCACCGACGGAAGCGTGGTAGCCATGGGATACGCCGTCAAGGTTTTTGGTGAACCCGGGAAAAAATTAATCTGCGTCACCCCCACCTTTGGCATGTACAAGGTTTACGCCGACATGAGTGGCCTCACCACCGAATTTGTTCACTACGAAGACGACTACACCTTCGACATTCAAAAGCTCATTGACCGCATTGACGAGAACACAAGCCTTGTTTCGCTGGTGAACCCCAGCATGCCTATCGGAAACGCCTACCCATTAGAAGAAATCCGCCGTGTAGTGGAAGCGGCTAAAAAGCACAACGCCATGGTCATCGTCGATGAGGCCTACTACTACTTCTACGACCACAGCGCAGTGGATTTACTAAAAGAATACGACAACATCATCATCATCCGCACATTCTCCAAAATGCTTTCTATGCCGGGGCTTCGCATTGGCGCCATTCTCGGCAGCAAGGAAAACGTGCAATACATCAAGAACTACAAGCCCCACTACACGGTAAACTCCGTTGCCCTTGCCTTTGCCGAAGAGATGGTGGCAAACTACGACCGTGTGCTTGCAGAACTCAAAGAAAAATTCCTGGGGGGCAAGGAACGCTTGCTCAAACTTTTGGATGATGCCAAGTATTCCTACATTCCTACGGAAGGTTGCTTTATCTGCATCCGCCCCAAGCACAAGACCGCCGAAGAAATTACCGAAGAATTGAAAAACAGAAACATTCTCATTTTCTGCGGCAAAGGGGACTCCGCCGGTTTTCTCCGCGTTACCATCTGGGATAAAAAATACATGGACTTGTTCATGAGGGAACTTCTGGACATCGACGTCGCAAAGTAACCTCGTTATTCTTAGGGTTCTTAAATGAAACACGTAGCCATTATACTCGCCGGCGGTTCCGGCACCCGAATGGGCGGTGCAATGCCCAAGCAATTTCTTTCTCTGAAGGATAAACCCGTCATCATCCATACCCTGGAAAAATTCCAGGAAAATGAGAACATTGACGATATCCTCATTGTCTGCATCAAGGACTGGATTGAGCATCTCAAGGAAATTTTGGATGAATTCAAGATCCCTAAGGTAAAATACATTGTGGAAGGCGGCGCAACCGGACACGATTCTTCCCGCAACGGCATTTTTTTCTTGAAAGACAAGCTTAGCGATGATGACCAGATTATCATCCATGACGCAGCTCGTCCCATTCTCCCCCAGCAGGCCATTGACGAAATGCTTCGTGTGTCCCACGAAAAAGGGAACGCCTCTTTAGCCATTCCATGCCACGAAACGGTACTTTTTACCGAAGATGGATTGAGTGGCATCAAGGAACTGGACCGCAGCTCCATTATGCGCGTGCAAACCCCTCAGGCTTACAATTATAAGCTCATCCGCTCCGTTTACGAAAAGGCAGAAGCCGAAGACAAGCACGACTTCATTTATGCAGATTTGGTCTGCACCTATTACGGCGAACGCATTTACTTTTCCAAAGGTTTCACCAACAACATCAAGATTACCCGCAAGGAAGATATTCCTCTCTGCAAGTCATTGATGAAGTTTAGTGACGAAGAACTGTTCAACTCCTAAGCGGAGAATTCATATGATCAAGAAAATTGCAATTGGCGCAGACCACGCTGGAGTGGAATACAAGCAGTCGCTCATCCAATACCTAGAAGACAAGGGCTATGAAATCATTAATGTGGGCACGGATTCTACCGATGCTGTAGATTACCCCATTTATGCAAAAAAAGTTTGCGACGAAGTGACTAGCAGTCGTGTGGACACAGCAATCCTGATTTGCGGAACAGGCATCGGCATGAGCATGATGGCCAACAAGCAGAAAGGCATCCGCGCAGCAGTTTGCGGAGACATCAAGTCTGCTGAATTCACCAGACTCCATAATGACGCCAACATTCTATGCATGGGCGCTCGCATTATCAGTTTCGATCTTTGCAAGCAAATCACCGATGCATTTCTTGCTACCGACTTCATGGGCGGCAAACACAAAGTTCGCATCGACATGTTCGAAAAGCAGTAAGACAATGAAAGACCTAAGCTTAAGAACCACAAAATTCAGCGACTCCATGATCCGCCAGATGAC
>JABUUR010000298.1 GCA_021443065.1 Fibrobacter sp. | reverse complement strand
TTATCATAAATCTCCTGATAGATCCAGTAGTTGCCCATGACACGCTTTACGTAATCGCGGGTCTCCCAGTAGCTGATTTCTTCGGCGCGAATGTCCCAGGGCAGGCCCTCGCCTGCCGCCTGCCAGCGTTTGGTGGGCTTGGGGCCGGCATTGTAGTTGCCCAAGACGTACATGTAGTCGTCCTTGTATTCCGCCTTAAGGTCGATAAGGTAGCGGATTCCCAGACGGATATTCATGTAAGCGTTGTACAACTGCTTGGGGTCGAAGTTATCGATGTTTTCAAGTTTTGCAAGCATCTTGCCGGTGGCGGGCATAATCTGCAGCAAGCCGCAGGCCCCCACGGGAGAGGCGATTTCAAAGTTGAAAATGGACTCCTGACGCATCACACTGTACACGAAAAACGGGTCGATTTTCTCGCCGGAGTGGAACCTCACCTGGTCCTTGTACGGAATCGGGTACAGGTAATGGAGCACGTCGATAGGAGGTGCCATCAGGCGGCGGCGATCGATGTTGTTCTGGAACTGACGGGCCAAGCGATAGCCGGCGGCAGTCTCGCCCATCTCGTAAAAAAGCTTTCCGTATTCGTACAAAAAGTCCAGACGTTTCGCATTTTTCTTTCGGGCTTCGTCATAAAGGTCGAAGGCCTGGTCGCTAAAGCCGTAAAGGAACAATGTCTTGATGCGGTCGTAGCGTTCCGGGCTGTAGGTGGCGTCGGGCTTACCCAGTTTCTGGGAATCCCGAATCCAGGCAAGCGTCTGTTCCGGGGTCATGGGCACGCCGTGGGCATAGGGAACCTGGGAGGCTTCCATCAGGCCGTGTTCCACAAGCTTAATGCGGCTGCGGTGGGCGTAATAGGCCAGCGGGAAATCCCGGATACATTCCAGGTAGGCCTCCCGCGCCAGGGAATCCTTGCCAAGTTTCATGTAGACATCACCCAGGAACATGCGTGCGCCGCTGGCACTCCAGGTGAACGGTTCCTTGGATGCCTCCGTAAAGGCCACGGCGGCTTCTTCCCACTTTTCCTGCTTGAAAAGCACAAAGCCGATGCGGAACTTCGCCCACTGGCGCTTTACGTTGTTCTTGAAACGCTTGTGGGAAAGCTGCTTAAAGCAAACCAAGGCGCTGTCGTACTTTTGATTCTGCTCGTATTCAATGCCCCGAACCCACAGGTTGTTGGCATTCTCCTTGCTAAAGCGATTTGCGTCAGCCAGCTGGGCGTCCAACTTCTTGATGAGTTTTGCGTTCCTCGTAGAATTGTTGCGCAGCAGGCGCAAGGTAGACTGGATCCACAAGGGGCGGGCTTCTACGGAATCCAGCAAAAAGCGGAACTGGGCAACAGCCTCGTCGTCCCGTTTTAAACCGCGGAGAGCCACGGCACGCTTTTCCCACAGGTTTATGCGGGTCTCCATGTCCATGGTGCTGGGCGAAAGTTTGCTCTGGACAGAATCCTCGGGCAGAGCCACTGCGCTTTGCGGGTTCGCCTTGACCTGTTCTGCATCAAGGATGAATATGGAATCCAGAAGGGTAAGGCAACTGGCGGACTCGTCCTTCTCGCAGGCCATCTTGGCGTAGGCCACCTTTTCTGCCAGCGACTCGGGAGCACCCTGCACCTTGCGCAACCTGCGGATGCAGGCGAACGCAGAATCCTTGTACGTGGAAGCGCTGGTCAAAAGCTGCATATAGACCCGCTTCGCTTCCTTCAACTGCTTGAACTGCTCCAGGTAACGTCCATAGCGGAACTTCAGCGCAGCCGCCGCATCGGACTTGGGATACTTTTCGATAAAGGCCTTCAGGGAGTCCGCATGGGCGTGATCGCTCAAGGTGGAGTCCGCCATGGCGGCCTCGATGCGAAGGCGCGAGGCGTTGCGGTCCCAGGTGGGATTTTTCGCCAAGGCAGGGTCCAAGTCCAGGGTGGATCGCATCTTGGCAAAATCCTTCTGCTGAAAACATGTCTTTGCCATGCGCAAGATTACGGCACCGTCCAATACAGAATCCCGTCCCCGCAGGGAATCGTAGGCGGCGTAGGCGCTGTCCCATTCCTCCTTGTAGAAGTAGGTGGCGGCCTTTGCAAAATCCCGAATGTTCTTGGGCTGGCTCACGTCTTCGCTGGCGGCCTTCACCCGGTCGTAGCGGACCACCACATCCTGAAAACGGCCCGGCGCAATCTGTTCAAGATCTACATAAGGGTTGGCAGGCTCCATGGGCATTGCGGCAATAATGCTGTCCGTAGACTGCATAGGCACCGGAGGCAGGGT
>JABUUR010000519.1 GCA_021443065.1 Fibrobacter sp. | reverse complement strand
GAAATCGACCAGAGCGTCTTCGAACTGCAAAAGGTATTGGGACTAAAGAAGACCCCCTTCCGCATCGAGTGCGTGGACATTTCACACCTTTCGGGCACCAATACGGTGGCAAGCCTCGTGGCCTTCAAGAACGGAAAACCCGACAAGGCCAACTACCGCAAGTTCATCATCAAGACAGTGGAGGGCGTAGACGATTTCGCCAGCATGCGTGAGGTCATGACCCGCCGCATCCGCCGTCTGGAAGACGAAGGCACCCCCATGCCCGACCTGTGGGTATGCGACGGCGGCAAGGGCCAGGTGGACGCCACCATGCAGATATTGAAGGAACTGGGCCACGACGAAGACCTGCCCCTCATAGGCCTTGCAAAACGCCTGGAAGAAATCGTATTCCCCGACGACCGCAAGAGCATTGTGCTGCAGCGTACAAGCCCCGCCCTCAAACTTTTGCAGAACGCCCGCGACGAGGCCCACCGCTTCGCCATCACCTACCAGAGGAGCAAGCGCAAGAAGGATTTGGAGGTGGAATGGCTGAAACAGCCCGGGGTGGGCCACGAGACCCGCATAAAGGTGTTGAGCAGGTACAAGAGCGCAGAAGCCTTCATGGCAGCCCCCCTGGAAGACATCGAACTTTTGCTGGGCAAGGCCCGCGGTCAAAAACTGAGGCAGCAGGTAGCCCGGTATTGCGCCGATTTTATAGAGCCTTTCAAGGGATAACGCCATTTTTTTCAAATTGTATCGGTTTGGAATAGAAAATTTTTCATTTAAGTCCTTGTCTAACGGAGCCTTATTAGGTATATTAACCTTAGGCATCCCACGGATCAACGCCCGATCTAACAGTATTATTAAAGCTCGTCGCTCTTGTGATACAGTTTAGGCACGCCATCGGCCAAGCGGTCTCGAACCAGCTCCGATTACAGTACGAAGCGTGAAAAACGAATTTCCGAGGCACTGCTATCTTTTTATAAAAAGTAGCTTCGAGTGTTTTGCCGTGTACGGATGCCGAACTTTTAAAAAAGAAGACAACGGTTTTACGTTGTCTTCTTTTTTTCAAAATTCACGAATGGCTCCTAAAGGAATTCCATCAAGTCGTAGAAATAGTAAAGGTTTCCACGAATTTTATCATCGGCAAATACGATATTGTTTGCAGTGAGTTTATCCAAGATTCGATTTACGGTCATGTTCGATAGTCCGGTTTCGCGCTCTATGGATCGGCTGTTTTGCACCGGCCTCTTGAAAAAGCAATCAAACACCTGTTTCAAGAGCCTGGACGACGATATCTTCGCAATCTTATCCATGCTGGCTGCATACAAGTCCTCGATTTTTCGAACATTGTCTTCGTACTTGAGGCACTGCCTTTCAACGATTCCAAGGAAGAACTTGATCCATTCGTTCCAGGCTCCATTCATCCGCACGTCGTTCAGCATCTTGTAATAGCGGAATTTTTCCTTTTCGATGGCTTCGCTCAAAAAAAGCCAGGGCATCTCGATTTCCCCCGTCTTGAAAAGGAAAAGGGGAATGAGCATGCGCCCCACACGGCCGTTGCCGTCGGCAAAGGGGTGTATCGTTTCGAACTGCTCGTGTATTACAGCGGCGTTCACCAGGTTCCTCTCCCCGGATGCCGGGTTGTTCATGAAGGCAATCAGGTTGTCCATCAGCCGCTTTACGTCGCGGGCGTCCGGCGGCACAAAAGTGATTTCCTTGGAATTTTCATTCTGGATGAAATTCTGCTTATCGCGATAACAGCCGACAAGTTCTGTTGTCTTGTGGACATTTCCGCCAAGCAGAATCCGATGCATTTCCAGAATCATCTCTTCGCTGAAGACTCCCGTGCGCAATAAGTAGTCACGCCCATACCGCGTGGCATCAGAATAATTCTTCACCTCGTTTGCATCCTTGTCGGAATCGTCCTTAAGCGCCTCCTTTCCCATGGAATTTTCAAGCGAGGTTCTGGTTCCTTCCATGCGGCTGGAATGCAGACTTTCCTTCATGTACATGGAGGCCAGGCAGGATTCTCGTGCGACAGACCGCTTGAGTACGGCCGAATACACCTTCAGGCGTGAAACGGAATCCACAAGTTCGTCCACAAACGTGGTCCTGTCTATGGATTCAAAAGCGGTTTCAATGTTTTTTGCAACGTAGGGAACCAACATAATGAAAACAAATATACTAAAAAATGTTTATAAAAATCAAGCATGCGTTTGTCTAGTCTTTGATTGCCTCGGTCAAGGAATCCAGGCAGTTAGGCTTCAGGTTCAA
>JABUUR010000209.1 GCA_021443065.1 Fibrobacter sp. | reverse complement strand
TGTTGGCAACTTTGTTGCCTTACAATTCTTAGGTTCGAAGGAGCAGTCGCGCCCTCACTGCTGACGGCTAAAATACCGACAACTGAAAACCATGTATTACCTAACACATGATTTTGCAGGTGCTCCTAAATTTGACTTAGAAAAATAATTGCAGATCCCGACTCCCCGGATCAAGTCCGGGGCAGGCTTAGGGCGGGGTGACAAAAAAAGGGAGTCCGGAGCAGGAGAAGGGAGACAGCAGTGTTGAGTATGGAAAAATCCACCAGACACTATTTTTACATTTTTCGTAAAAAATATTTGTAAAAATTACAAATTATGTAAAATATTGATTTTACATTTCTTGGTAATATCATAAAAAACGGCTTTTTCAGCATTGGCACAATTATTGCATATATAGCCGTTGAAATTACATAAAATGTAAATAAAGAAATTCGCCTCAAGGCTTAGGATTTTAAGATGGCACAGCAATACCAGTATAACGGAAAGACGAAGTTTATCATTGTTACCGGGGGTGTCATCTCCGGACTTGGCAAAGGGGTAGCGGCAGCGTCCATCGGGGCGCTGCTTTCTGCAAGAATGAAGGTGGTTCCTGTAAAATGCGACGGCTACCTGAACACAGATCCCGGCACCATGAACCCTACCGAACACGGCGAGGTTTTCGTACTGGACGATGGCGGCGAATGCGACATGGATTTCGGCCACTACGAACGATTCTTGAACGTAACCGCCAAAAAGGACTGGAGCTTGACCATGGGCCGCATTTTCAAGATGATCCTGGACAAGGAACGTCGCGGCGACTACCTGGGCCATACCGTCCAGTTTATTCCCCACGTGACCGACCTGATCAAGGAGCAGTTCTACCGCATTGCCGACCAGGAAAAGGCGGACGTGCTCCTGATAGAAATCGGCGGTACCGTAGGCGACCTTGAAAACCAGTTCTATATCGAAGCTGCCCGGCAGCTTTCCCACGATGTGGGCCGCACCAACGCCATGTTCGTGCACCTCACCTACGTTCCCATCCCCAGCGGTGTAAACGAACAGAAATCCAAGCCCACCCAGATGTCCGTTCACGACTTGAACCGTCTGGGCATCTATCCGGAAATTGTCATTGGACGTTGCGAAGAATATATCAAGCCACACCTGAAGGAAAAAATCGGTTTGTTCTGCAACCTGCCCGCAGACCACGTTATTTCCGGCGTGGATGTGAAACACGTTTACGAATGCCCGCTGGTTTACGATGCCGAAGGTGTTCCCGAAATTTTGGCCAAGCGCCTGAACATTTACGCACCGCCAAAACTTGACCAGTGGAGCAAACTGGTGGAATCCTTGAAGCGCAATTCCGTAACGCCCCGCAAGACTTTGACCGTAGCTATTTGCGGCAAGTACATGGCCCTGGAAGATTCCTACGCCTCCGTGGTGGAATCCATTCGACACGCCTCCGCACACTTGGACCTACGCGCAGACATCCGCTGGGTGGACACCGAAAAAATCGAAACCGGGGCCATATCAGTGGAAACCGCATTGAAGGGTATTGATGCGGTCATCGTTCCCGGAGGCTTTGGCAGTCGCGGAATCGAAGGCAAGATTATGGTCATCCAGTATGTTCGCGAAAACAAGATTCCCTTCCTTGGAATTTGCTACGGTATGCAGCTTTCCGTTGTGGAATTTGCCCGCCACGTCTGCGGTATGAAAGGCGCAGGGACCATCGAAATGGAATCCGACTCCTATCACGTAGAAAAGCCCGTCATCGCCTACCTGCCAGGCCAGGAAAAAATCAAGGACATGGGAGCCACCATGCGCCTTGGCGGTCACGACGTTTTAATCAAAGAAGGCAGCAAGGCCCGGGAAATATACGGTTCCGCAACAATCCGCGAACGTTTCCGCCACCGCTACGAGGTCAACCCGCAGTTCGTAACGCAGATAGAAGCCGGCGACACTACGGGCGCAAACCCGCAAAAGCTGATTTTCTCCGGCAAGGCCTCCGGCGAAGACATTATGCAAATCATGGAATTGACAAACCACCCCTATTTCATGGCTTGTCAGTTCCACCCGGAACTGAAGTCCTCCCTAATTCACCCGGCACCCCTGTTCCTGAACTTGCTCAAGGCAGCCGACGAAGGAGCATAAGAGCTGGATTTCAAAATTTTTATTGAAAAAACTATTGTCGGACTAGCCTTTATTTACTATAATTGCCCCCGATGAAGAGAATGGAAACAATCATCGCCGCGATCCAGGTCGCAACCTCCATTGAGGCACA
>JABUUR010000391.1 GCA_021443065.1 Fibrobacter sp. | reverse complement strand
GTGGTGCCCAGGTTCTTGTTGCGGATGGCGTCGTCGCCATATTCCTTTTTGCCGGTGGCATACCACAGGGCCACGGAGGCCAAGGCCAAGTCGTCGAAGTATTCATTGTTGCCGTTGTAGGCGGGGCTGCTCCATCCGGCTGCTTCCTTGTTGTTGGTGTAAACCTTGCCTTGAGCCATGGACTTTGCAAAATCGTACATCTTTTCTGCAACCATCAAGCAACTGTCTGCAAAGGCCTTGTCGTACATTGCGTAATCCTTGCCAAGTATGGCAAGGCCAGCCGCCGTTTCGCCACCGATGTTTGCGCCGATTTCACCCAGACGCACTGTTCGTGAAGCGGGACCTCCGCGATCCGTGGCTGCGGCAGATCCGTCAATGGGCAACTTATCGCTGTTTTCCGGGCGACCCCACCAGCCATGGTCGGAGCCGAAGTTACCGACGGAAAGGGCCATGTCGTCGATAACGCCCTTAGCGCGGTTGTAGGCCCGCAGCACGTAGTCGGCGCCGTGCTTTGCTTCACGGAGCATGTCGGGAATGCCGTCGGTATTCTGGCTCTCGCTTTGGTTGTAGGCGTAAACGTCTTCGTCTGCATCGGGGTTGGTGGCTGCCATCACCGCCGCCACCATGAAGGCGTACATCTGTGTCTGGGATTCCTTCAGGTGGTCTCCACAGTCGTAATAGCCCCCCTGCAGGGTGCCTTCCAAGGCCGCATTGTACTGGCTAAAGTCGCGAACATCTTCTGCTCCCGTCACCACCGGACCTGCACCGTCCTTCATGTGGCTTGCCGGATGGAACCAGGATTCCCCATTGCCGCTACGGTTGATGCCATAAAACTTGAGAGCCGCAGAGCGGACCATGGAGTACACGCGGTCGCTTACAATGAAGGTGCTGGAAATATCGTTGCCCACCTTGATGCGCAGGCGGGTTTCTGTAGGTACGTTGCCGGGGATGAAACCCTTCTGGACCATGCCGGACTGGCCCGTGATATCCACCTGATAGCGTTTCTGGTCGTTGGTGGCTGCGTTGGTGCCCGCGATAATGGTCCAGTCAGAAGAAATGCTGTGGCCGGTAGGATCTAAGGGGCCTGTTACCTTGGGAGATAGGGATTTGCCGTCTTTATCCACCACTTCGAATTCCGTGGCGGTTCCGATGTAATAGAACTGCTTTTCCGGGTCGCTTTCCATGTAGCCGGCCTGGTTCACGCGAATAGGCGACATATTGACGTTTATTGCATCCAGATACGCCTGGTTCAAGGTGTCGGGAATAAATTCGTTGGGAGCGTAAGCGGCGGGCTTACGGTTCTTGGGCACCATGTTGTGCTTTTTGGTCACGGTGGTGTCAAACCTGTCGAAAACGGACTCGTCCCAGGTCAGGGGCCATACCGGCCTGATCAGATCGTATGGTGTAGACTGGTTCTTGTCAACAGCGGCCATCAGGGCTGTTGCTGCAGTCAGTGCGACAATAACAAGTTTTTTCAGCGGCACAAATGCCTCCTTTATCTAAACTCAAAAATAGCGGACATAAAATGCCCGACCCAATTTTCCAAACACATTCTATGTTAAAATAGATTTATAATTGTGAAATGGCTCACATGTAATAGAGAAGTAATAGAGAAAGTGTTCCTTTACTGCTCCCAACCCCACGTTGTCATCCCGGCCCCTTCCTCCTGTCATCCCGGCCTAAGCCTGCCCCGGACTTGATCCGGGGCGCCGGGATCTCCAGTGCTGTCATCCCGGCCTAAGCCTGCCCCGGACTTGATCCGGGGAGCCGGGACCTCCTGTGCTGTCATCCCGGTCTCTTCTTGCCTGTCATCCCGGCCCCCGCGCCGGGATCTCCTGTGCTGTCATCCCGGCCTCCGCGCCGGGATCTCTAATACCCGGACTTGATCCGTGGAGCCGGGACCCCCTGTTCTGTCATCCCGGCCTCTGCGCCGGGATCTCTATTTACAAATATTCTTAATAAAAATTGCAAATGTTGTGTAATTAATTTAAAATTAAATTCATGTATAATTTGCTCTATTCATTTTAAAAACGATAATTCTTGAAAATGTTAAAACGGTATTTTTCAAATCTTTCATTATTTATTCACAAATGTCATATTGATTTTTTGCAAATAATTGTGTATCTTTTATGCAAAAGAGGTGCCTATGGATGACCTTCCCGAGAAAATAGAACTTCCTGTAATAAGGTTCGATAGCAAGACTACCGACTACATTTTGAAATTGGAGGCTCTGCGAGGCAAAAGTTTGCAGGGCAGCAC
>JABUUR010000311.1 GCA_021443065.1 Fibrobacter sp. | reverse complement strand
AAGGGTGTATTGCGCATCATCTGTTCGAAGAACCCCCGTCACAAGCAGAAGCAGGGATAGGAGAATCGTATGGCACGTATCGCTGGTGTCGATTTGCCGAAAAACAAGACTGTTGAATATGGTCTGACGGCAATCTATGGTGTCGGTCTTTTCACCGCTAACAAGGTCTGTGCTCAGCTGGGCATCGACAAGAATAAGAAGTGCGACGACCTGACAGAAGAAGAACAAGGTAAGATTCGTCATCTTTTGGAAGATGAATACTCCGTAGAAGGTCAGCTCCGCGCTGAGATTACCTTGAACATCAAGCGTTTGCAGGATATTGGCTGCTATCGCGGTATTCGCCACCGTAAGGGCCTCCCGGTCCGCGGTCAGCGCTCCCGCACCAATGCCCGCACTCGCAAGGGTCCTAAGAAAACTGTGGCTAACAAGAAGAAGTAAGGAGATTCATCGTGGCTGAAGAAGAAATCAAAGAAACTGCTGCCGCTGCCGAAGCTCCGGTCGCAGCCGAAGACGTTAAGGTCAAGAAGGGCAAAAAGCGCGTTGACATCCAGGGTATCGCCTGTGTATTCGCTTCCTTCAACAATACAATCGTTTCTATCACCGATGCTCGCGGTAACGTTGTTGCCTGGGGTTCCCCCGGTAACTCCGGTTTCAAGGGCTCTCGCAAGAGCACCCCATTTGCCGCCCAGCTCGCTGCCGAAGTTGCCGCCCACAAGGCCTTCGACCTTGGCATGCGCAAGGTGGATGTCCGCGTCAAGGGCGCAGGTGGCGGTCGTGAATCTGCCGTCCGTGCCATCAAGAATGCGGGCCTCGAAGTTCTCTCCATTCGAGACGTGACGGGCGTTCCCCATAATGGTTGCCGTCCTAAAAAGAAGAGAAGAGTCTAAACAAAAGAGGTATCGCCAATGATGTGGAAATCACTTCAAATGCCGCGCAGCTTTCAGAAAGTAGAGACCGGCGAAGAAGGCCGCTACGCCAAGTTCGTAGTTGAAGCCCTTGAACGTGGCTGGGGTATCACCCTCGGTAACGCACTTCGTCGTACGCTGCTCTCGTCCTTGCAAGGTGCGGCAATTGTATCCGTGAAAATTGAAGGCGTTGACAAGGAATTTTCTACGATTCCAGGTGTCAAGGAAGATGTTACCGACATTATCCTCAACCTGAAGAGCATTCGCGTAAAGCTCCTGTCTGACCATGACGAAACCCTCCGCCTGGATATGTCCGGCGATGGCGAAGTCACCGCTAAGGACTTTATGGACAATCCCAATGTCGCTATCCTGACACCGGACGTTCATATCGCTACGCTTAACGGCAATGCATCCCTTTCTCTGGAAGTCAAGATTTCCAGCGGTCGTGGCTACGTCACTGCCGACGAGTTGAAGGACAAGGATGCTCCTATTGGCGTTATTGCCATGGATGCAAACTTCAACCCCGTGCAGAAAGTTGCCATGCACATTAGCGATACCCGCGTGGGCCAAAAGACGGACTACAACAAGCTGGAACTGGAAATCACCACCGACGGATCCATCGATCCCGAAGATGCTCTGGCATACGCTGCCAAGCTTTTGGTGGACCATCTCGAAATCTTCATCAACTTCGAAGGCGATCTCGAATCCCCCGAAGAAATGGAGATGGACGAAGAACGCCAGCGCATTGCCCAACTGCTCCGTACCCGTGTGGACGATTTGGAACTTTCTGTTCGTTCCAGCAACTGTCTGCGCATGGCCAATATCCATACCGTCGGCGAACTTGTGCGTAACAAGGAAAACGACATGCTTAAATACAAGAACTTCGGTCGGAAGTCCTTGGTTGAACTTAACGAGGTGTTGACCTCCATGGGCTTAAGCTTTGGCATGGATGTCGATGACTACTTGAAGGATTAACAATGAGACACGGTGTAAAAAACAAGAAACTCGGTGCTAATGCCCAGCACAAGCGTGCTATCCTCCGCGCTCTTGCCACTTCCATTCTTGGAAAGGGCATGGAAGCAGAGCAGGGCAAGCGTTACGTCCGCACCACCCTCCACAAGGCAAAGCTCGTTCGCGGCTACGTGGATCGCATGATTACCTATGCAAAGAAAGGCGACCTTTCTGCACGTCGTGAAGCTGCACGCTTCGTGATGGACCCCAAGGTTCTCCAGGATTTGTTCAACACCATCGGACCTCGCTACGCTTCCCGTAACGGCGGCTACACCCGCATCCTGAAGCTTGGCCCGAACCGCGCTGGTGACGCTGCCGAAATGGCTCTCATCGGTCTCGTCGAAGACGA
>JABUUR010000128.1 GCA_021443065.1 Fibrobacter sp. | reverse complement strand
GGCTCATACCTCTAGGAGGCGAAGCCACCGACTTTTTTCTAACGCCCCTAAGTTTGTATTTGTATATTTGGCGGGTATGAAATTTTTTAAAGAAAAATATGTGAATTTGGGTGCTGCCCTTGTGGTTTCGGCTTTTTCGCTGGGCCTTTCCGCTTGCGCCTCCGGTTCTTCTGCAAGCCTTTCCCAGGAACCCAAGGCTGATTCCGTTGCGTTGGTGACACCCTTGGCGCCTGTGTCTGCCAGCACCGCCTTTGAAACGGTGTCTGTCGCGGAGAACAAGCAAATCCGTGTGGTGCAAAAACCCACCTTGGCTTCCCTTGATTTTGCGGCCTACTACAACAATCCCATTCGCTTGGCAGGCAAGGAAGAAAAGCCTGAAAATTACACCGGCAAAATGGCAAACGCCAAGTTGGAGGAATACCCCTTTCCCATGCTATCCCACTTGAGTGCTGCGATGCCCGACGTGGTGGAGGGCCGTGCATCCATTTCCTGGGAACCTTTTGCAAAACTTATCTACGCCCAACTGGGCAACGATTCCTTGAACATTTTGCTCAACTCCGTGGAGTCCGTAAAATGGGAAGAACCCGAAGTCTTTCGCGCTTTTCAAAACGTGACCCGCACTTGGGGCGTTCCCATGAGCGACGGCTCCGTGGAATGGTGGGTGGAGGTAACTCCTGCCTTGTGGACTGGCCGCGCTCCGTTTTACGGCAAATTGAATTACAAGTCCTACGGTGAGACTTCCGAAATTTTCAATTTTTACCTGACGGGAGAAATGAACGGCGACGATGCCATGAATTGGGCCCGCACCTTGTCTAGTTATTGGTACCCTACGTTGAATACGGACCTGGAACCCCATACCGCTGGCGCTCCTTGGGAAAACGGGAAGCCCTTTGCGGTGATGCGCGGCAATCCCATGGGTACGCCTATGTGGATCGGCTTTGAAGTCCCCGCTTTTCGCATGAGCGAGGAGGCAGTCCGTGCAAAGTTCGTGGCGGATTCCTTGGCAAACTCCGGCGAGGTGATTCCTGTGGACCGTCACTTGGATACATCATCTGCATTTCGCATGGAAACGCTGAATTCCTTAAAGGGTTCGTGCCCTGCAAACGAGGCGACTGCTGCATTCCGCAAGTCCCTGGCCGCTCAGATGGCGAAACTCCCCAAGGAGCAGAACGCCTGGGCCGAAGTCGACGCCCAAGGCAACAAGGTGGAGGGCGGATTCCTCTGGTTCCGTCGTAATGCAAACTATCTGCTGGCAGAAAAAATCAGCGGCCAGGACAGCCTCCACAATCCGCTGCCCCGCATGGTGGAACTGAAGCAATATCTGGATTCCCTGGGCATTCAACTTTTGGTGGTGCCTGTTCCTGTAAAAGAAGAAATCTACGGCGAAAAGATTGTACCGGGCACTGCCGCGGACCTGTGCGTCAATCCCGAAGGCCGCGCCTTTACCCAGGAACTGCTGGAAGCGGGAATCGACGTACTGGACATTTACCCTTCGCTAATGGCCGCCAAGGCCGGCGATGAACCGCCTCGCTATAGTTACCAGCGTTACGACACCCATTGGGCGCTGCCTGGTGAAATCGCCGCCATGGAACTTTTGGCCGCCCGTGTGACCCAATATGGCTGGTATGCGGAATCTGGCGCACAGCCGGGTCTCTTGAACATGCAAGAAACTTCCATTTTGCGTGAAGGGGATCTTGTGGCTCACTTGCCAGATTCAGAAAAAGCAAAGTACCCGGCGGACACCTTGAACGTGATGAAAATTTATAAAGGCACCGAAACATACAAGGGCGGAAAAAACGCCCCCATTCTGTTGATGGGAGATTCCTTTACAGGCGTGTTTGAATCCGTGGACCAGAAAAGCGGCGGCCCGGGTTCACTGCTGGCATACGCAACGGGCCTGGATGTCCAGGTGGCAACCAGTTGGGGTGGCGGCCCCGGGGTTCGCGGCCGCATGATGAAAATGAAAAAAGATTTGCAGAGCAAACGCCTTGTAATCTACATGATGACGGCCCGTGATTTTTGGCAGTCTCCCATGGAATGGGATGCCCTGCGATAGAATGTCTATGTAGGAATTTTGAGGATTGAAATTTTTAGGATTGAAAGATGGTACAGAACGCATTAAAACTTTTATTTGGGGCTACATTAAGCGTTGCTCTTTTTTCGGTGTGTTCCTGCTCTAACGATTCCGGGACAAATGCGAATCAATACGTGCACTTGGATGACTATACGGACCTTGTGGCGGACTCCATTGAATTTATCGAAACGGATTCCTACAAGGTGCTTCTCCC
>JABUUR010000500.1 GCA_021443065.1 Fibrobacter sp. | reverse complement strand
GGCTCTTGAATAAGGCCGCTTTTCTATTGCACGAACTCGAAGAAGGTTACCCCGGGAAGTTTTCCACGGCGGCTTTCCAGATATTCGCCGAAGGGCTGTTCCACGACCTGCTTGCGTAGGGACGACGCATGGCGTAGCCTTGGAATTTCACCGTTTTTCAAGACCACAAAACCCGTATGGGTGGCATCAAGTTTTTCGGCCTTTGCAATAAAGGCCACCCCTATCACCATCATAGGCCCTTCATAAGGTTTTTGGGCAAATTCCAAAGCCTTTTCGTAGGGCAAATAGCGGATGTCGATGGGCACGTCCTTTTGTTCGCCGTTGTAGGTGTATTTCAATTTTTTTTCCTTGAAGAATTCCACCTTGGGCATGGTACGTTGAATGGTCGTATCCCCCGTCATAGGAATGATCCTGGAATACTTGGAATCGGCAATCCAGTCAGCCACCATAAAGTGCTTGCGGTAGGCGTAACTGATCCGTCCCTCCTTGTAACGAATGCGCTGCAGTTCCCAGAACAGGGAATCTTCGTGAGGGGAACGCGCCAACGCCAGGGCGTGCTCTACAAACGTGACGCAGTCCACGGAATCCAGATAAACTAATGGTTTTCTTTCAATTTTACCCAGGTAACTTTCGCCCATGGGCCCCAGGCGGTAAGGCTTGCCCTTTAACGCCTTGGTAAAGTAATCAAGCCGGGCGTACAGTCCATGGATGTTCTGGCCCGAAAGCCAAAGTTTTTTCATTTCCAGCAAGGAGCTGTAGTTGTCGTTGGTCTTCATGACCAAACGAGTCCAGAGGGTGTCTAGAACGTCCTTGCAGGTGGCGTCGGGATTTTTTCCAGTTTCGTTCAGGTACATCGCTACAGACAAAGTATCACCATCCATGGTAAAGATGTACCCCACCAAGGCGTGGGCTTCGCCAATGAACCCGGTTTTGAACCGAGTAAGCCACGGATAAGGCATATCCAGTTGACGTTTGCCGCCAGTACCCAGGCCGGGGCCTGCAAAACTGTTGATATAGTAACTGCCCTTGGGATGGCGAGCCATCTTTGCAAGGAGCTGGGTTTCCATAGAAGGCTTTAACTTGTTCTTGGGAGAAAGACCGCAGCCGTCCCACACTTCAAAGTCGTCTGCGTTCAAGCCCATTTCTGCAAGGAATTTCTGTTCCACGGCCTTGCCGCCTTCTACGCTGCCCTCCCCCGCCTTTTGAGCGCCAAGGTTGCGGAACAAGGCCTCCGCATGAAAGTTCTGGCTTCGTTGGTTGATTTCATCCAGAATACTCAGGAATGATGCGGCGGAAAATTCGTACCTGGCTATTTCAATTCCCTTAGGAACACCCTTTGTAGGGATGTAGGTTATGCCCCGTTCCTTGAGGGCGTAAATAAACGCCGCATTGAAAAATCCAATGGGATTTCGGACCGGCAGCACCAACTGTACGGAATCTATCTTGATGCCGATGGTACCTCCAAGGGTGATTTCGGGTTTTAACGGATCCAGGCTCCAGGTCCATTTTTTCTTTTTCCCGGCAACCGTGGTCATTTCATTTTTCAGTGTGACGTAACCTACGTCCGGAATCACCTCGGCGCGGGCCAGACCACCTTCCTTTTCGGCAGGCTTGAAGCGGACCACCACGCAATTGTCGTTGAAGTTCAAGGGGGCGATTTCGGCACCGTACCAGGCGTCATAGAAATTCTTGCGCCAATGTTGCGCTTTCCACGGACCCTTGTAGTAACTGGTATCCAGGTCCACCGTACCGCGGATCGTATCTACGCCCAAGGCTCCGATGGAATCTGCCATGGCATAGAGAATATGGAAGGGATCTGCATAGTAGCGGCCAGAAAAATTAGGGTCGCCTTCGCCGCGGATATTCACCGAACCGTAGAAAGTTCCTTTTTGAACGCTGCCGTTCAAGGAAACATAAGTCTTGGGTTCGTAATCCAGGGGAAGATAATGGATTGCCGTCGCAGTGGTCAAGGTCTTTAAGGTGCTTGCCGGCGTGAACTTTTCCTCGCCGCGAATGTTCACCAGTTCCTTGCCCGATTTGACGGAACGAACAGAGAGGCCGTAACGAGATCCGGGAACCAGGGAATCCACGTAGACCTGGAAGGAGTCTACGTCTATGGCAGCATAGGAAGCCACCGCCACAAGGCAAATCAGGTACAGGATCTTTTTCATTACGCCCCTTTGCATTACTTTGCGATTTGCAAAAAGTCTTCGAAGTACTTGGGGTAGGTCTTGTTGACGCAGGACGGGTCCAGAATCTTGACAGGTACGCCGCCCAGGGAAACCAGGCTGAAGCACATGGCCATGCGATGGTCGTTGTAGGTCTCGATGGAGGC
>JABUUR010000494.1 GCA_021443065.1 Fibrobacter sp. | reverse complement strand
TCTACAATTCCCTGAAGAATATCACCGCGTCTACATATCCGAGGTTCTTGTGATTGAATGCGCCTGGAAGTCTGCAAAGTTCTTTAAAACCCAGGCCCTTCCACAGGTGCATGGCGGGTTCGTTGGTGCTTATGACAAAGTTGAACTGGATGGCCTTGAAGCCCATGGACTTCGCCTGGCGAATGCAGTCCTCCCCCATTTTGCGACCGATTCCCTTGTTGCGTGTTTCACGTGAAACCATAAAGGAGGCGTTGGCCACATGGCTGCCTCGGCCACGGTGGTTCTGGATGATTTTATAAAACCCGAGAATCCTAGGATTTTTTTGGCCAGCACTGTCACCGTTCACCACCGCGCAGTTAGGGCTATAATTTTCTGGTTCTTCGCCGTCGACGGCTACAAAACTTACAACCCCTTTACCGAACCAGTAGTCGAACGCGTCCTGGTCGCTGGCTGTTTCTTCGAAATCGTAGGTATCGCCGCCTTCAATCACCTGGCGAAAAATGGGGAGCATTTGTGGAAAGTCTTCAATAGTAGCTTTTCTGATATGCATATGCCTAATATAGAAAGTCGTAATTCGCATTGATAAAATTGCCTAAAATTTTTTAAAAGTTTGAACAAAAATCTTTAACATATGTATATTAGTGTGGTATTTTCCAGCGGAAAATCGCAAAGGATTGATTATGGAAGAAGTCTTAAAATTCCTCAAGGAAGCCGGCGCCTATTTTCTGGCAACTGTCGATGGAGACCAGCCCAAGGTTCGCCCTTTTGGTACCGCCGATATTTTTGAAGGCAAGTTGTACATCCAGACGGGCAAGGCAAAGGATGTTTCCAGGCAGATTGCTGCCAACCCCAAGGTGCAACTTTGCGCCATGAACAGGGCCGGTAACGAATGGTTGCGCGTCGAGGGAACTCTGGTGGAAGATGACCGTCTGGAACCCAAGGTACACATGCTGGAGGCATACCCCTCCTTGAAGGCCATGTACAAGGCTGAAGACCCCAATACCCAGGTGCTTTATTTCAAGGATGCCCAGGCTGTATTCTGCAGTTTTGGTGCCGCACCTCGCGTGGTAGAATTTTAAAGGCCTGCAGTCGTCCTGGATATGAAGGCTGTTTTTTTGGCAATGTCGGGATTGATTTTGTTCCTTTGCGGATGCGGAGGAACATCTTCCGGTGTTGCCCGTCAGGGTTCCCAACTGCCTCCCCACCACCTCCCGGATGGTCATTTTAAAAACATCGATACAAGTTGCGCCCCTATTCGTGACACCATGGAACTGGATTCCCTTGTCCCGAGTTACAGGACGAAAGTCTACAGACTGCCTATCGCCCGAGGCAACGAGGAACTGTGGGCGGATTCTACGGCAAGCACGGCCACATGGATCGGGCATGGTACCTACTACATTCTATGGAAAGGCTACGGAATACTGGCCGACCCCATTTTCAGCGACCGTTCTTCGCCCGTCCAACTTTTCGGCCCTAAGCGTGGAACGCCTCCCGGACGTAACCTGGACTCCATACCGGTGGTAAACCTGGTCATTATTTCCCATGACCATTACGACCACCTGGACAAGGGGAGCATCAAGAAGATTTACAAGAAATGGCCCAAGGCGACTTTCGCAGTTCCTCTGAAGGTTGCCGAAATTTTAGAAGGCTGGGGCATTCCCGAAAGCAACATCATCGAACTGGACTGGTGGCAAAGTGCAACGGCCGGCCCCCTCAAATTGACCTTTGTCCCCTGCCATCATCTGAGTCGTCGGGGGCTATTCAAGTCCAGTGCCAATTCTACCTTATGGGGCAGTTGGATTCTTGAACGCCCCAAGGAGCATAAGATTTGGTTTGCCGGAGACTTGGCCATGGGAGACGGTTCCTATTACAAGGAAATCGCGGAAAAATTCGGTCCGGTGGACGTGGCGTTTTTGCCAATCGGCAGTTACAAGCCATCTCGTTACACCCGTGTACACGCCAGCCCTCGTCAGGCGGCACAACTCCATTTGCTTATGGGGAGCCGACTGAGCCTGGCCATGCATTGGGGTGATTTCGGCATGGTATACGACCGTCTGGAAGATCCTCCCAAGGACCTGGCCCGGGCCCGACGGGAACTTTCTATACCGGATTCCAGTTTTGTGGTTCCTGTTCACGGCGAAATTGTGCCTATATTCAAGTGACTATTGAACCGCATGCGCAATTTTGGGTGCTCCAGTAAAACCCACTGGCAAAATAGACGACAAATGCAAAAGACGAAGCCTGCGGCTAGCTTAAAGAAGTTATTAGTTGGTAGTAGATGGTAAATGGTGGCTGGTGGTTGCAGCTTCGCTGCCAACTCTTGCGACTTGGAAGTGGGCCTGCAA
>JABUUR010000393.1 GCA_021443065.1 Fibrobacter sp. | reverse complement strand
TTTGTAATTTTGCAACACTCATTTAGTGAGCGGTCAGCGCTTAGAAAGACTTGTCCACGTAGTGGAAGACATTAGATGCTGGTGGAATTAATCTTCTTGACGCCTATGGCACCTCGGTCATGACAGAATGCAAGCACTCTGTCATGACACTCGTCTCTTAGTCCTCTTCCACAGGCTTCTTGGAGAGTTGCTTTCTCCTGATGGGGTCCAACTCGGTCTTGCGCAGGCGCAGGGCTTCCGGGGTGACCTCGATGCATTCGTCATCGTTGATGAAGGTGACGCATTCTTCCAGAGTCAGACGGCGGTAAGGTGTCAGCTGGATCATGTCGTCGGCGGACTTGGAACGCATGTTGGTCAGGTGCTTGCCCTTGGTGACGTTCACGGTGATGTCCACGTCGCGGTTATGTTCGCCCACGATCATGCCCGGATATACTTCGGCACCCGGTCCGATGATGAGGTAGCCGCGGTCTTCCAGGTTGGAAAGAGCGTAGCTGGCAGCTTCGCCAGGTTCCTTGGCGATGAGCACGCCGTTGATGCGGGCGGGAATTTCGCCCTTGTAAGGTTCGTAGTCCTTGAAAATGGACTGGCTCACGGCGTAACCTTTGGAAAGGGACAGCAACTTGGGACGGATGCCGATAAGGCCGCGAGAAGGAACGAGGAATTCCAAGGTGACGCGGTCGTTGTCGTCGGTGGTCATGTTGGTCATTTCGCCCTTGCGGGTCTGGATTTCCTGGATGCAGGCACCGGAAAATTCGCCGGGCACTTCCACCTTGAATTCTTCAACAGGTTCAAGAATCTTGCCGTTTTCGTCGGTGTGGAAAATCACCTGGGGAGAACCGATGGTGAATTCGTAAAGTTCACGACGCATGTTTTCCACCAGGATTGTCAGGTGGAGAATGCCGCGACCGGAAACCTTGAAGTTGGAGGCGCCGTCGGCCTTTTCAACCAGGAGGGCGGGGTCGGCCATGTGGGCACGTTCCAATCGTTCCTGGAGTTGGTTACCGGTCATGAACTTGCCACCGTACTTTCCTGCCAGGGGGGAGGTGTTCACGGTGAACATCATGGAGATGGTAGGCGGGTCGATATGGATACGAGGGAGTTCCTGGGGATTCTTGGGGTCGGACAGGGTGTCGCCGATATCGAAGTTGTCAAAACCTGCCAGGAGCACGATGTCGCCGGGGCCTGCCTCGTCCACGGGCTGGGGGGTAAGGCCGTCGTAGCGCAACACCTTCTGGAGTCGGACGTTCTTGAACTTGCCGTCTACGGTGGACTGGGCTACGGTAAGGCCCGGTTTGAAAATTCCGTTCTGGACGCGGCCCACTGCCAAGCGGCCCAGGAAGCCGGAGTATTCCAAAGAGGTAATCTGCATCAGGGGCTCTGCATTGGGGTCGCCCTTGGGTGCCGGAATACGTTCGATAATCTTGTCCATGAGAATGGAGAAGTCGCCGTCGGGGTCTTCCATTTCGGCCTTGCAGATGCCGCGGCGTCCGGAACCGAACACCTTGTCGAAATCCAACTGTTCTTCGGTGGCGTCAAGTTCGCAGAACAAGTCAAACACCTTGTCCAGGGCTCCGTGAGGATTGCAGCCGTCGCGGTCGATCTTGTTTACCACAACGATGGGGATAAGCCCCATCTGGAGCGCCTTCTGGGTTACGAAACGGGTCTGGGCCATGGGGCCTTCGAATGCGTCAACCACCAAGATCACGCCGTCTACGGTTCCAAGAACGCGTTCCACCTGCCCGCCGAAGTCCGCATGCCCCGGGGTATCCACGATGTTCACGCGGTAGCCCTTGTACTTTACGTTGGTGTTCTTGGAAAGGATGGTAATGCCGCGTTCACGCTCCAGATTGTCGGAGTCCATCACGCGTTCGTTGACTTCTTCGCCTTCGTGGAATGTTCCGCACTGCTTAAGGAGCTGGTCCACCAGGGTGGTTTTACCGTGGTCAACGTGGGCGATAATGGCGACGTTTCTGATTTTAGATTGATCCATAGGGCCTTCTTTTAATAGACGACTGTTGTATTTTTGCGCGCAAATTTAGAAAAATACGCCAATCATGGCAAGTTTCCAATGTGGTTTTACTATATTTGAGATACTATGGCAAAGAATATTGATGATTTTGATGATGAAGAAATGGACGAATCTGCCGAGGCCCTCTTCGCAGACGAATCCGAAAACTCCGCCCCGGTTGTTCGCGATTACAGCGACCGTCACATCCTCCTTTGGGAAGAAGACGATTCCCGTCGCGAAGCCTGCCTGGAGGTGTTGACTGATTTGCTGGTCGGTGCCACCTTCAAGGCTGTGAAGACCGAGGCCGAAGCCCAGGAATTTCTGGAAAATGACGACTGGGA
>JABUUR010000280.1 GCA_021443065.1 Fibrobacter sp. | reverse complement strand
ACACTCATTTAGTGAGCGGCTAGCGCTTAGAAAGACTTGTCCACGCAGTGGATGACAGCAGAAATGGAGTTCGGGGAATATTGGATGACAAACTCGGGAGCATGCTGTTGCTCGACAACTACAGACTGCTAATCGCAGATAGCTCACTGTTCAAAACTCATACCTCAAAGCTCGCGTAGCGAGCGACCTCACAGCTCATCGCTCAATGTGAGCGACCTCTTGGCTCAGGGCTTCTACTCAAATCGCAGGGCTTCGATGGGGTCCAGACGGCTTGCCTTTCGGGCCGGGTACCAACCGAAGAAAACCCCCGTGACAAAGCAGACTCCAAAGCTTACGATGACGCTTGTGACAGAGACGATCATGGGCCAGTTCAAGATGGCCTTGACCGCCTGTGAGGCTCCAATGCCCAGGGCGATTCCAATGAGGCCGCCCAGCAGGCTGATCATTACAGACTCAAAAAGGAACTGTAAAAGAATGTCTCGGCCTCTGGCTCCGATTGCCATGCGCAGACCGATTTCCTTGGTGCGTTCCGTGACCGACACGTACATGATGTTCATAATGCCGATGCCGCCCACCAGCAGGCTGATTCCTGCGATTACCGTAAGCACCAGGGAGAGCAAGTCCGAGGTCGTAGTCATGGTGGCGATCATTTCCTCTTGGGTAGAAATGCGGAAGGGGTCCGTGGGCCTCGACCATTGGCGGCGATCCTTGAGAATGCTCATGATTTCTTCGCGGGCCTGTTCTGCGTACCCCTCGCCTATGGAATTCGCGAAAATCTGGCGGATGTCCGTAGTGGCGTTAAAACGTTTCATGACAGTCTGGTACGGAGTGAAAATCACATCGTCCTGGTCCTGTCCAAAGTCTCCGCTGCCTTTCGCCTTCAAGACTCCGATGACCTTTAGGGGAATGCTCTTGTAGCGGATTGTTTTGCCGATGGGGTCGGAATCCGGGAACAGGTTTTGTGCCACCGTTTTCCCGATGACGCAGACTTTTGCCATACGGTCTGCATCGTCGTCGAACATGACTCCGTCTTCGATTTCGTAATTGCGGATTTTCAGGTAGTCGCTGGAAATCCCGCTAAGTTGGGTGGGCGTGTTGTTGTTGCCAGCGATTGCCTGGCCGTTGGCGGTGATCATGGGGGATATGGCGTCGATGTATTGGGCTTCGCTTCTGAGGGCTACGATGTCGGCCTCCTCGAGGGAAACGGCAGATTCCGTTTGCACGCCTCCCCGCCTGTCCCGGTTGGGCATGACAATGATCGCATTGGTGCCCATGTTGGTCATCTGGTCCTTGATGGACTGTCTGGAACCTTCGCCGATGGCGACCATGGTAATGACTGCGGCAACGCCGATCACAATACCCAACACGGAAAGAATGGTCCGCATGCGGTTGCGCAGTAGTGCCTTCAGGGCCATTTTTACGAGAGATACGGGACTCATGATTAATCCTCCTCGTCAAACACTTCGGGTGGCGGCAATGCTTCCAATGCCATTCGTGCATCGGCCACGTTCTCGTTGACAACGTCCTTTTTCAAAAGACCGTCACGGAGGGTGACTGTGCGTTGGCTGAATGTGGCTATGTCCGGTTCGTGGGTCACGAAGGCGATGGTCTTGCCCTGCCTATGCAGGTCCTGGAAAATGCTCATGATTTCGTAGCTTGTTCGTGTGTCCAGGTTGCCGGTGGCTTCGTCCGCCAGGATGATGACCGGGTCGTTGACCAGGGCCCTTGCGATGGCCACGCGCTGCTGCTGGCCGCCGGACATCTGGTTGGGAAGGTGGTTCATGCGTTCGGCGAGCCCCACCATTTCCAACGCCTGGATTGCGCGGGAGTGACGCTCACTGGCACTGACCTTTGAATTGTAGAGCAGGGGCAGTTCCACGTTCTCGATGGCGGTGGTTCTGCTGAGAAGGTTGTAACTCTGGAATACAAAACCGATTTTCTGGTTGCGGATGCGTGCAAGGGCGTCGCGGGAAAGTTTTTCGGTGTGCTCCCCGTCAAGAATGTAGTGGCCGCTGGTGGGCTTGTCCATGCAGCCCAGAATGTTCAGCATGGTGGACTTGCCGGAACCGCTGGTGCCCATGATGGTGACGAATTCGCCCCGATGGATATCGAAGCTGACACCCCTCAGGGCATGGACGGTTTCTTCGCCCATTTTAAAGTCTCTTTTGAGGTTCTGGATAGAAAGTATAGGGTCTTGAGTCAACATATCAAACGATTAGATGTGCCAGAACAAAAAAAAGTTGCCAGAAAATAGTGGGCACCTCTAAAAAAATCATTTAACCAATCCTGCCTAAGGCTAGCGTCGCGGGGCTGCTTGCAGGCCCATGACCTGGCCGTAGCAGGATGCACTTTAGTGCAAAGCAATTTTT
>JABUUR010000071.1 GCA_021443065.1 Fibrobacter sp. | reverse complement strand
AAGAGCACCCCTGCAAAGGGATGCTCCTTGAAAAGCTTGCAGCTTGTCCAAGCAATCGGTAACGATTAGCGCTTGGAGAACTGGAAGTGCTTACGAGCCTTCTTGCGGCCGAACTTCTTACGTTCAACAGCACGGGCGTCGCGAGTCATGAGGCCTTCCTTCTTGAGGGCGGGCTTGACTTCGGCGTCGTTAGCAACCAGTGCGCGGGAAATGCCGAGACGGACAGCGCCCATCTGGCCGGCAATGCCACCGCCACGAGCGGTAACTTCGACGTCCCATTCTTCTGCGTTGCCGAGGATGGCGAACGGAAGATTTGCAATCATGTTCTGCACTTCGGAATGGAAGTAATCCTTGAAATCACGACCATTGATTGTGCGCTTGCCGGTACCCGGCTTCAAAATCACAGCGGCGATAGCGTTCTTGCGACGGCCAGTGCCACGGTAGATCTTCTTATTCTTTGCGGTAGCGATATAGGTATCCTCCGTTTTACAAGTCTACGACTTCGGGATTCTGTGCTGCGTGCGGATGTTCTGCACCGGCATAGATTTTGAGTTTCTTGATCATCTTGTGACCCAGTGCGCTGTGCGGGAGCATGCCCCAGATGGCGGCTTCCAGCGGTGCGGTGGGGTGCTTGGCAAGAAGGTCGGCAAAGTTGATCCAACGTTCACCGGAAATCATGCCGGTGTGGTGGAAGTATTCCTTTTTGAGATTCTTGTTGCCAGTCACTGCAACCTTTTCAGCGTTGATCACGACCACGAAATCGCCAGTATCGACGTTCGGGGAGAAGATGGCCTTATGCTTACCCATGAGAAGACGAGCAACTTCTGTTGCAACGCGACCCATCGGCTTGTTAGCGGCGTCCACAAGTTTCCACTTGCGTTCGACGTTTTTCGGGTTTACCGTAATGGTCTTCATGTAAATCCTTTTGGTTTGGTTTTCCGGGGCACCCTGCCCCGTGAAATGCTGATGCAAATTTAGAAGGATTCGCCAAGGTTTGCAAGATAAAAAATGTCTTTTTTTGAAAAAATGCCGTAGTTTAAGGATTTTTCATTCTATCAATTATTAGAATTATAGTAATTATCATATTTTATATGTTCATTTTTTACTTTGCAGGGGATCCCGGGGCAAGCCCGGGATGACAGTGGGTTTGTCATCCTGGAGACACGTAGTGCCGATAGGATCCACAAATACCGCCCTGGACCCAATCGCCCTTGCAGGGCTCCAGGGTGACAGGAGAGGGGTCCCGGGGCAGGCCCGGGATGACTGCGAAAAGGGGGGGGGTCCCGGGTCTGTGCCCGGGATGACAAGGAAGGAGGGATCCCGGCGCGGAGGCCGGGATGACAGCGAAATGGGGGCCGCGACAATGCGGTAAAAAAAATGTCCTAAGACATTCGCCTTAGGACATTTTGTTTGGTGTTTTGGATTAGGACCTTTGAGAGGTTATCCTCTAAACCTTACTTTGCGATGGTGAAACTCATCATCTGCTTGGTACCCTTGTTGCGGATGTAGTAGACACCCTTCGCAAGCTTCACATCGCCATGCTTTACAGTATTGATTGCCTGTTCGAAGCTGTAGCCGCTGAGGCGACCAACGAAGACTCCCTGCATGTCGAACACGTCGAAGTCCTGGCGGGTTTCAAATTCCAACTGCATATCCTGGGCGAGAGCCATGCTGGGGCCAGAGGAACTGGAACCGTTAGATGCGGGATCCACAGAAGAAGAGGAAACGGGCTGCGGATCGTCGCCATCGCCTTCGACAAAGGTCATGTAGTCGATGTCGAAGTATTCCTTGTCCACAGTGAGACGCATAATGTGCTTGCCCGCGGAGAGTTTGACCTTGGCGGAGACCTTTTCGTATTCGTCGTAGGAATCGGTACCGGACTTGGCGGCAGGAACAGAGATGCTTTTGGTGATGTCCAAACCATCCATGGAGAGGGTGAATGCGCCACCTGCTGCAGAAGCCACAGCGGCATACATGGTGTATTCACCGTCCTTGGCGACGTTCACGGTGTATTCGTACCAGTTTCCGGTGTTGTTGTAACCAACGACTACGCCAGTACCGTTCTTGTAGAGGTTGGGGGACAAATCCTTACGGTAGTCGGAGTTTCCGTTGCCGGAATTTGCAACGCTGAAGGACTGGTTGGTAGTGCCGTCTTCGTTACGACCCTTGCCCGGAACATCGAAGTCTTCGGCTTCAATCTTACCCGGAATAGCCCATGCAGTACCCTTGTAAGGAACCTGCGGTTCAGGATCCACAACCGTGCCACCAGCAAGACCTGTGGTATTTTGGCAATTGCTTATACCAGCACCAGTAGCTCCAAAGTATTCCTTAAGCCAGGTCATTGCGGAACGGTCACTGCCGTTCTTAATAA
>JABUUR010000351.1 GCA_021443065.1 Fibrobacter sp. | reverse complement strand
CTGATAACCGACAACTGAAAACCAAGTATTACCTAACACATGATTTTGCAGGTGGTCCGGGCTCACCCATGTTTTCTTAAACTTTGTTTTACATAAAATGTAATACAAAGCAGTGTTTTTACATTATTTGTAAAATAATCAGATTTTGAAAAGAATGGTGTTGATGCTTTGCACCGCATAACGTCCTAAAATACGTGCACAATCCGTTCAATCCGTTACAGCCGAGTCGGTTTTCAGTAGCCACGGGTCGGTTTGCGGCTCGGCGTAACGCTCAAGGCTGCCGGCTGATCGCTGATGACTGTTATTCAAATCGCGCGAAATTATGGCACGATTTTTGCAATTACTAGACAGATAAACCAAAAAGTTTTACATTTTATGTAAAGGTTTTGATTATGACAGGAACGCCACTTAAAGAAATTGCAGTTATCCAGAAGATAAGCGAGGCGATTATCCACGAACGCAACGTGGACAAGCTTTTGGAGAATGTTCTTGGCATCCTGGATACCGAAATGGGAATGCTTCGCGGAACCTTCGCCTTGCTCTTCGGCGATACGCTTAAGATTGAAGCCAGCCATGGCCTCGATGAAAAAGAAAAGCAACTGGGTCACTACCGCATGGGCGAGGGCATTACCGGGCATGTGGCCGAAACTGGCCGCAGTCACGTGATTCCCGACCTGCGCAAGGATTCACGCTTCTTGAACCGCACCGGTTCCCGCAATTACGATTCCCAGGTGGCGTTTATCTGCGTGCCCCTGATTCATGAGGAGCAGGTCATCGGTACGTTGTCCATCGACCGCCCGGTAGACGGTGCCACGGACCTGGACAGGGACGTGGCCCTGCTGGAAATCATTGCCAACATCACGGGCGACGCCGCAAACGAATGCATCGAAATGCACGACGAGCAGGAGGCCCTGCGCGAAGAAAACCGCAAACTTCGCAATATGTTGAGCAGCAATCCCACGGAACTGGTGGGCAACTGCCGCGAAATGCAACTGGTTTACGAACAGGTGCGCCAGGTTGCCCCTTCCGATGCCACGGTGCTGATCCGCGGCAGCAGCGGAACAGGCAAAGAGATGATTGCGCGCGCCATCGTCAATTTGTCCCCCCGCAAGGATAAGCCCTTTATCACCTTGAACTGTGCCGCCCTTCCCGAGAACCTTGTGGAAAGCGAACTTTTCGGCCACGAGAAGGGCGCCTTTACCGGAGCCGTGACCCAGCGTATCGGTCGCGCCGAAGCCGCCAACGGAGGAACCCTCTTCCTTGATGAAATCGGCGATCTCACTGTGCAGACCCAGGTGAAACTCCTTCGCTTTTTGCAGGAGAAAACCTTCTCACGCGTGGGCAGCAACGAAGAACGCCATTCCGATGTGCGGTTCCTGGCGGCCACCAGCCGAAACCTCGAGGAACTCATGGAAAAGAAACTGTTCCGCGAAGACTTGTTCTATCGTCTGAACATTTTCCCGATTTCCATGCCGGACCTTGCAAAACGCCAAAGCGACGTGATTTTGCTGGCCGAACATTTTATCGAAAGAATGAACCTGCGTTACCGGAAAAAAGTTGTTCGTTTGTCTACAACGGCCATCAACTTGCTCATGAGTTATCATTGGCCGGGCAACGTTCGCGAACTTGAAAACTGCATGGAACGTGCGGTGCTCACCGCCACGGACGATTGCATTCACAGTTACAATTTGCCTCCGTCTTTGCAGACAAGCTTAAGCACCGGCTCCCTGATTTCTGCAGAAATGAAAAGCGCCCCGCTGGATGTCATGATGAACAATTATGAAAGGGAACTGATTACCGAGGCTATCAAGCGTCACAACGGGAATCTTTCTGCCGCAGGCCGCGAACTGGGGGTGAGCCCCCGTATGATGAACTACCGCATGAACAAGTTGGGTATGAAATCAGAAAAGTAGAATTTAATGCGTTTTGTGGCGAAAAGTCTGCAAAATGGCCTGTAATTATCGGCCGGCAAGAATTTGATTGCCGGCTTTTTTATATTTAAGGCATGTTCGGATTCTATCGATTTGCTTCTGTGTGCCCGGACCTGAAGGTCGCGGATACTGAGTACAACGCCGCCGAGATAATTCGCTGCGGAAAAATCGCCCAAGGTGAAGGAGCCGCCGTTGCGGTCTTCCCGGAACTTTGCATTACGGGTTACACCTGCAGCGATCTGTTCCATCAGGAACTGTTGTTGAAGAACGCAATTGACTGCTTGTTGAAAATAGCGGAGTCCTTCAAGAATTCTGACATGGTGCTTGCTGTGGGACTACCCCTTAGGATGTTTGGCAAGCTCTACAACTGTGCCGCCTTTTTGCAACGCGGTCGGATCGTTGCGGTCACCCCGAAAACACACTTGCCCAACCAGCGGGAGTTTTACGAAAAACGCCATTTCAGCAGTGGTCG
>JABUUR010000180.1 GCA_021443065.1 Fibrobacter sp. | reverse complement strand
AAGGCTCTTTAGAACTACCGGCCTAGCCGGTAGTTTTCTTTATACCAAAAAGATCCCGGGTCAAGCCCGGGATGACAGCTGGTGGTGCCCGGGATGACAACTTGGGTGAGATCCCGGGGCAAGCCCAGGACAGAAGCCTTGCGCTGCTTGCTTATTTGTCCAAAATTCCCAGAGCCCGGTCTATAAGTTCCGGCTTGAGCCCGAAAATCTTGCTCAAGGTTTCAACGCGATTGACGGCTTCAATCTTTTCCATGCGAGAGCCGTTGGCATCGCGGATTACCAGGTTGCCCTTTTGGTAATAGTACTGAATGCCCTTCTCACGATCCAAGCGGTTCAATACCGGGTAGGTCATCATTTCGCGGTAAAAACTTTCGTTCCAGTGGTGTTTGAATTCATCGACAGAAACGCCTGCCAGGGGGTAGTCAAAGCGGAGTTTCATCGGGGCGCCGGCGCCTCCCGTCCAAAGGGACATGGAGTCGTTATCGGGCCGATCCAGCCGCACGCAGTTGGGCACCAGCGGAAAGAAGGCGGAACCCGAGCCAAAAGGAGGCGGGAGCGGTATGGGGAGAGGGTCGAAAATCAGGTAGCCCGGGTCAAAAAGGTATTCGTTATGTGATGCAGGGGGGCGCAGCCCTTCTATATGCCCAGGAGATCCCGGCTCGGTGGCCGGGATGACAGATGAAGAAGACGGGATGACAGATGAGGTGGCCGGGACTAAGGATAAGAGATCCCGGGTCGGAGCCCGGGATGACACGTGGGCTACCTGGGATGACAAAGTGGGGAGAGATCCCGGCTCAGAGGCCGGGATGACAGATGAGGTGGACGGGATGACAGATGAAGAAGACGGGATGACATGAGAGAGGGAGGCTGGGGGGACAGGCGGTATGCCGGGGGTGTCGTCGGGCAAGACCAAGGCGCAGTGGATGTTTCGTTCCTTGCGCTTATGGCCCATCACCAGACGAGGGTGCAGGCCCATGTCAATAAAGGCCTGGTATAAATGCCATGTCATGCTAAAGCAGGTACCGCCGCCCATCCAGGCGTCCACATCGTTCTGAAAGCTGTCATCCAGTTTCTGTGCGGCTGAAGAACTTCCGGTTTGATCCAGGCGGATAATTTTCGTCAGGTTCTCGTAGGTTACCTTGGAAAGTTTGTTGCACAGTTCAAGTATTTTATTCCACTGTTCTTCTTGCATGGCAAAAATCTAAAAAATAAAGTCTACCCCAAGCACAGTCACGCAGGCCACTATGGCAACCACCACCAGCCCGCGACCGCACAACGATGCAATAACCGCAGTCACCAAGGCCAATATGCCCGAGAGCCTGCTTTCAGTTGCGTAGAATATGGCGGGCACCGTCATGGCGCTTAGAACCGTGTAAGGAATATAGGCCAAAAAGGAACTCCAGAAGGGGCTCTTGATTTCCTTTTTCAAAAGCACGAAGGGCACCGCCCGAAGTAGGTACGTCACCCCGGTCATGACCGCCAGAAACTCCGCGTAAGTCTTGAAATCTATCATGGGGCGGTATCCTTTTTCACAGGGAACAGGGCCGCGCACAGAAGGGAAGCTGCCACGGCGCAAATGATAATGGCAAAGCCGCTGCTCACCTCCTTAAGGAACGGAGCGTAATAGAAGGCAAAACTTAACGCCACTGCAATCAATACCGCAATCATCGTGGGGCGGTGTGCTTTCATGGGCGGTACAACAATGGCTACAAACATTCCGTACAGGGCAACGCCCAAGGCGTTTACCACCATGTCCGGCAGAATTTGCCCGCACACGGCGCCGGTCAGGGTTCCACCGCTCCAGCCCAGGTAGGGCAAGGTCATAAGCCCCAGAAAATAGAGGGGGTTCACTTTTTCTTTTTGCGACATGGACACTGCGTATATTTCGTCGGTAATACCCGTGGCCAAAAGCAACCGTTTTGCAGTAGTAAAACTTGGGGTAACCTTTTGGGAAAGGGAAACGGCCATCAGGGAATAGCGGAGGTTTATAAAGAAACTGGCAACAGCCAACTCAATCAAGGTCCCGGTGGCGCTGGACATGATTTTAAGGCCTGCAAACTGGCCGGCAGATGTCAAGTTCGTCATGGAAATAAAGGTGGCCAGCAGCCAGGAATTCAAGACAGATCCTGCGTTGATTCCAAAGGCGAAGGACACTGCAAAGTATCCAATGCCAATGGGCAAGCCGTCTTTTACACCTTTTGAATATTTCATGGTTCAAATATAGAAATAAACCTTGGGATTTTATATGCGTTTATGCAAATTTATGCATATCAATGATGCAAGGGAAATCCCACCCGAATGAAAAAGAGATCCCGGGGCAAGCCCGGGATGACAGTGCGGGGGGATTGGGATCCCGGCGCAAGCCCGGGATGACAGTGCGGGGGGATTGGGATCCCGGCGCGGTGGCCGGGATGACAG
>JABUUR010000501.1 GCA_021443065.1 Fibrobacter sp. | reverse complement strand
CCCCATCTGGGCTACTACTTGCCCGATGCGGTGAAGAATTTGACTAAGCCCGAAATTCAGGTAGTGGGGGAGCCTGTCGTCATCGTCCCTGACGAAAGCGATGATTATCCTGTGGTTAAAGACGGCAAATCCGCCTTGGAGGCTTGCTCTCCTGCAGAGGGGCAGGGCTTTGCCTGCGAAACCAACAACGCGGGCTATGAGCAGGAAGGCTTCTACAACTTCGATAACAGCATGGGTAGCTACGGCCAGTGGGAAATTTTCTCCCCCAAGGACATGAAGACGACCCTGACCATCCGCTTTGCCAATGGCGGTACTTCAAACCGCAACATGTCGCTGTCTGTAAACGGCAGGACTGTAAGCATTGTGGACTTTGCACCAGGCGGCTGGACCACATATACCGAGGCTACGGTGGATATCGCATTGAAGGCCGGCAAGAACATTCTCAAGCTTACCTCCATGACTTCGGACGGTGGCCCCAATGTGGATACCTTCACCTTTGCTGCCGACGGCATCGAAATCTATGCAAACCAGAAGGTGCCTGAACAAGGTGGAGCCTCCGGCGGCGAGACTGATTCCATTCCCGAGGTTGTTAGCACAAATATCTTTGGCCTCAACGCCTATAATCCCTACACAGGCGTTCTACGCTCCCGTCGTGCCGGCGATGCCCAGATAATTGTCTACGATATGCGAGGACATGTGGTAGGAAGCATCTACGCAAGTGTAAAAGAAGGCTTGAACGTGGTGGCCATCGACCGTGAAATGCTCCCCCGGGGCAAGTACATTGTCAAGGCCGATGTGAACGGAGTTGCTATTTCCAAGTCGGTTTTCTCCCTAAAAAAATAAGGATGTGAGGCGACCCGGGTTTTTCCGGGTTGTTTTAAAATTGGGTATGCGTATGAAAAAAGGTTTCTTCTCGAAGGTTTGGCAAGGTGCAGTGATGGCTACGTTTTTTGCTGCCACCGCGGCCAACGCCGTCGTAACGATTTACATGTGCGGCGACTCCACCATGCAGGACTGGGCCGACGGTTATTGCCCCAAGCAGGGCCAGGGCCAGGATTTCCATTACTGGTTCGACGAGAACAAGGCTGCTGTCGTCAACCGCGGTCAGGGGGGCATGGCCGCCGACGGCTACTATGACATGTTCTGGAAAAAGGGCTGCTCCGCAGGAAACTGCATCGTCGAAAAACTCCAGGCCGGGGACTATGCGGTCATCCAGTTCGGCATCAACGATGTGAGCAAGAGCGACGAGGCCAAGTTTACGCAGGCCTATTCCATGATGGTGGCGGAAGCCCGCGCCAAGGGTGCTTACCCCATTATCATGAGTCCAATACGTCGCCTGTATTACGATTCTCCTACCGTAATCCATAACAGCTACCGCGGCTACCCCGCCCGTGCCAAGGCCATTGCTGATTCCCTGGATGTTCCCTTTATCGACATGAGCGAGATGGTGGCGAACTTCATGATTTCCGTGGGTGAGTATTACGCGGCCCAGTTCATTTTCTATTATGCGACTACGGCGGAATACAGCAACCTGAAGGCGGACCAGACCGACCAGGTGCATTTGCAGATGAACGGTGCCAATGCCTTTGGACGCATCATCACAGAGCAGATGCGTGCCCACAAGGATCCCCTGACCAAGAAGCTTGGCGACTACATGGCCCCCATGTACCAGGTGAGCGTAAAGGTCAGCCCCGAGGGTTCCGCCGAGGCCACATCCCTTTCGGCGTATTACCCCAAGGGTATGCCTGTGATGCTCAAGACCATTCCCAAGGATGGAAAAAAGTTCTTGGGCTGGTATGACGGCAACGGCAACAAGGTCAGTGGAAACTTGAAGACTACCGTAAAGTCTCCCTACATTTACACTTTTGCCATGGGTGACGCCGCGACGCAGTTTACCGCGGTCTATGAAGGCGGTACCGCCCAGAAGTACGACGGCGATGGCAAGGCGTTGACCAGTTTCCCCACAACTACCCCTAAGAGTTTAGATGACGTAACTTTTGTTCCCTTCACTCCTATTGAAGGGTCTACGGAAACTTCCGTGGCCGTCGATAAGAACATCAAGAAATACATCGACGCATACACGCCCGACGAGGGGGACGGTTATTCCGAAAATAACTGGGAACATACGGGAGAGGGTTTCTTTAACTTCGCCAACAGCAAGAACTCCTACGGAACATACAAGCTGCGTTTTCCTGGTGCGGGTTATACGACTCTTGCTGTGCGATATGCCAATGGCGGCACTACGGACAGACTGTTCAATGCTTATGTAGATCACGACTATTACGTGAGTGCGCCTCCTACTGGAGGCTGGGACAAGTGGGATACCGCCTACGTTGTCCTGGATGCCCCTGCAGGCGAGGCTGAACTGAAGTTCATCTCCCTGACTAGCGACGGAGCCCCCAATATCGATGCTTTCGGCTTTAGCATGGATGA
>JABUUR010000002.1 GCA_021443065.1 Fibrobacter sp. | reverse complement strand
CGCAGCGGGACACGAAGTGTCAAGCGCTAAGAAATGCTTCATCCCGGCCTGAGCCTGCCTCGGACTTGATCCGGGGAGCCGGGATCTCCCTGCGTAATTATATTCGTTGAGGGTTCCAAGGGGGCTGCGCCCCCTTGCATCACATTTCAACAAGTCCCTTGTCGGCGTCGGCAAGGATTACCTTTGTAGCCATGTTCACGAATAGCCCGTGACCCACGATGCCTACGATGTGCTCCAGGTCCCGAGCCAACTTTTCGGCATCGGCAATCGGCGGAAACTTTGCGTCGGCAATGAGGTTGCCCGAATCGCTGATCACGGGGCCGTCCTTGCCGGGGGCTCCCATACGGACCTTGACCTCGCCGCCCAACTTTGCCACGCGTTCCGTCACAACGGCGATTGCTCCGGGGATAATTTCCAGGGGGACTGCAAACTTGGTGCCCAGAACATCAACCTTTTTTCCGCTGTCGGCGATAATCACGTAGTTGTCCGTCATGGAGGCCACGATCTTTTCCAGCAGGTGGGCTGCCCCGCGTCCCTTGATCAGGTTGCGGTTACTGTCAATTTCGTCGGCACCGTCGATGACCATGTCCAGATGGGAAACTTCGCCCATTTCCTTCAGGGGAATGCCCAATTCGCGGCACTGCAATGTGGTGCTCCAACTGGTAGATACGCCCACCACCTTGATGCCTTCGGTCTTGATGCGCTGCGCAAGGCGGTTCACCATGTGGGCTGCTGTGCTGCCCGTCCCAAGGCCTACGGTCATGCCGTCTTTAATCATATCTGCGGCTTTTACGCCGGCTGCCTTCTTCAGTTCGTCCATGGAGGCCATTATCGCCATCTCCTGTTGAAGTTGTCAGGATTATGTCCAAAGTCTTCGCCGAAGGTGTCGGCGTCGTCTTCAAAATCGTCAAATTCTCCTTCGACCTTGTCCGGGAATCCTGATTCAAGTTCGGTAAAACTGGGTTCTTCGATAGCGACGATGTGAACATCGAAAGTCAGGTCCTTGCCGGCAAAGGGGTGGTTCCCGTCGACGATGACGGTATCCTTCTTGATTTCCTTGATGATGTAGATTCCGTCGGATTCACCTTCGTCGTCGTCCTGTTCGTCGTCGCCGTCGAGATTGAGACCTTTGACGAAATCCTCCGCATTGTCGGGCAATTGAAATTCCCGGATGTCGTCGTCCTGGGTCATTTCGAGTTCCATGCCCAGCCAGATTTCGCCGATGTCACTGAGTTCCGCCTTGGGAACTTCAAGGATCATGTCCTCGCGGTAGGGACCGTAACCCAGAATGCAGGGAATGTCCACAGAAAAAAACTCGTTCAGGTGACGGCCCCACATGGCGTCTTCCAGTCCGGGGATGATGTTGCTGAAACCATGGATGTAGGTAAAAGGGTGCGACGGGGGCACCTCTTCCAGAATCCTACCGGTTCTTTCCTTGAGGGTGTAGGCAATGCTGACCTTCAGCTTGTCTTGGACTGTTTTCATGGGTCAAAATATAGAAAAAAAAGCAAAAATCTTTTGTCTTTCGTCTTTTGTCTTTCGACTTTCGCCTAAAAATAATATAGATTGTGCCCATGCTGTACGGTATTTGTTCTGATATTCATTCCAACGCAGTGGCTTTCGAGGCTGTTTTGCAGTCCATGAAAGACAACAACGTGGAACGTAAAGTTTGTCTTGGAGATTTGGTTGGTTATGGAGTGGATCCGGATGAAAGCGTCCGGTTGGCCCGGGAGAACATGGATGTCTGCATCATCGGCAATCACGATAGCGTGGCCATCAAAAATGAATCTAGCGCAGGTTTCAACCCCTACGCCAAGCAGGCCATCGAATGGACCCAGGGACATTTGTCCAAGGAATCCATCGATTTCATGAGGTCCATGCCCTATATCCATGAAGAAAACGATATCTGCTTTGTCCATGCGTCACCCCTGAGCCCTGCGGACTGGGTCTATGTGACGGAACTCGAAGACGCCTTGGATGCCTTCGACCACTTTACGGGGCGCTATTGCTTTGTGGGGCATACCCACAGTCCGGTAATCGTGGCCAGCCGCCCCATGGCCATTCCAAAGATTCTGGATGAATATGAATATACCATCGAGGATACGGAACGTCTGTTGGTGAACGTGGGGAGTGTGGGCCAGCCTCGCGACCGGGACCCCCGCTCCTGCTGGTGCCTGCTGGATACCGAAGCCAAGAGCATCCGCCTTATCCGTGTGGATTACGATGTCTTTGAAACCCAGGAGCGCATGCGCAAGGCAGACATGCCCACCTTCCTCATCGACCGGCTCAGCGTAGGCCGGTAAAAGACAAATGTTTTGCCTTCTTTGCTGCTCCGCAGCCCAAATGCTTGGCTCGGTCATGTGCAAGCAAGCTTGCCCGCGACTCTCGCCTTCCGCATTTGTCGTCTATCGTCTATCGTCTATCGTCTTTCGTCTTTCGTCTTTCGTCTAACATTCCCCTCCCTATG
>JABUUR010000511.1 GCA_021443065.1 Fibrobacter sp. | reverse complement strand
ATACCAATATTTTCAACCATTTCAATTTGGACATAATCAATATCATTCTTTTTTATATATTCATTTATTGCCCGTGCATTTTTATTATAAATTCTTGGAAAAAAAAATCTTTCTACACGTTCTTTTTTGCATAAACCCAAACAGTTTAATATAAAAATAAAACAGGCCTTAAACCAATCACAAGATAAGCGTTTTGTAGAACTACTACGAATTGGAACCATTAAGATGTTAGGATGCTTCCGCTTGAAATCTAATTCACACCCATTTTTTTTAGAATCTCGCGTAAAATACATACAATGTACATTACATTCTTTTGACAAAGCCAAAAGACCATTGTATATCGCCTGATGCCCTCCCGAAATCAACGGATAGGGCAACCAAGGTGCTATGACTAGAATATTTTTTTTCATCATGGTAAAATTAATAAAAAAGGAGAAAATCAGTTATAATTCCGTTGACATTAAAATGTTTGTTGCCTAAATTTGTGTATGAATTGTGAAAAAATCAGAATTATGTGCCTTCTTTCGTCTCTGTCATCACCCCAAATTTAACCAAGTTCGTTAGCAGGTTATCCAATTTATGAAAGTCTCTATAGCCTTGGCAACATACAACGGGTCTTCGTTTCTACGAGAACAATTAGACTCAGTTTTAGCGCAATCTTTTCAAGATTTTGAGCTTGTGATTGGAGACGATTGTTCTACTGATGATACCCCATCTGTTTTACAAGAGTATATAGCAAAGGATTCTCGTATTCAATTTTTTAAAAATGAGAAAAACCTTGGATTCAAAAAAAACTTTGAAAAAATCATTTCTTACTGTTCAGGAGAATTTATCGCTTTCTGCGATCAAGATGACATTTGGACAACAAACCACCTTGAGACACTTCTAAAAAACATAGGCAACCACGACTGCATTGGAGCAAACGCTCTTATTATTGATGAAAACGGAATTTCCCAAAACAAGACATTACTAGAATACTGGCCCGTTCACTATATGCCTCATAATGCGGAGGAATTGTTTATTCATGAACTTTATTCAAATGTTATTCAAGGAACGGCATCAATGGTAAGGAAGTCTCTAATAAAAGATAGCCTTCCTATACCAAAAAATGTCAAATATCATGATTATTGGTTTGCTTTAAACGCAGGATTACATAACGGATGCAAATACATTCCTGATGTCATCTTGCATTACCGCAGGCATTCTAAAAATGTTTCCGCATACCAGAAATTTTCCATTATCCAAGCAATAAAAGACCTATGGAAAATTTCAAAAAATCGAAAAAATTTCTATCAAGACAACATTAACATCATTGAAAATCTATCTCTTAAAGAGATGTCCGAAGAAAAAAGATTACTTTTAAACAAAGCCTTATGTTTTTTTCAAAATCTTTCCGACAATAAACATCGATGGAGTTTGGTGAAACATTATATAAAGAATTACAACACAATCACTTTTTCACGAAAGAAAGTGTGGCTATTATATACCTACCGACTGCTTGGGTTAATAATTTTTGGTATCAAAGGTTAATGTTCACCATTTTGTTCGAATACTTTGTACTAGGTCATATAGATAAAATTCAAACCTAGTGTAAGAAAACCAAATTTTAGAAAAGCATATTTTCATTTTGCCGACATTCTTATATTTTTTTAGAAATTGTTCCAAACTATTTAAAAGAATCTTATGTTGTTCCGACCATCGTTTATATGTTTTTCTAATACTTACATGATGATTGTGTATGTAATTAGTTTTCAAATTAAGCCAGGTTTCATATCCTTTACTTGCAAATTTTTCGCCTAAAATAGGTTCTTCGTAATACAAGAAAAAATCTTCATCATAACCGCCAACGGACATCATCTTTTCAACATCGACAAGCAATAGGGAACCCGGGACCGCAAACACCTGTACTTCTTTTTTATTTTTAAAATAAGATGCAGGATAGCAACGGATTTTTAACCAGATTTCAAAAAAAAGGGATGTTGCCAAAACCGTTTTTAAGACACCAACATTCTTCCACGCTTTGTCCGTCGAATTTGATTGAGGAGCAGAAACTACTGCGGCATTTGGATGTTGTTTAAAAGTTTCAAGCAAGGCGCAAATAAAATTATTTTCAAAAATAACATCGGGATTTGCAACCAAAACATAATCCGCATTTAATTTTTGCTTTGCATACTGAATGCCTACATTATTCCCATACCCATAGCCACCATTTTTTTGTGATTGAAGAATGGTAATTTTTGAGGACCCATATTGTTTTAATTTTTCATAAGATTCGTCGGTAGATTTATTGTCGACAACAACAATGTGTGCAAGGGAATCAAAATATTGAATATGCTCTACTAGCGATATTGTCGTTTGAGCATCATTATAATTTAAAATTACACATACAACTTTTTCATTCATCGTACATCCTACATATTTTCCATTGATAATCCAATAATTTTCACATCATTGCTTCTGTACAAGTGGTGCTGCATTT
>JABUUR010000384.1 GCA_021443065.1 Fibrobacter sp. | reverse complement strand
TTCTTGCGTGTATATAGGCGGATATAGGTGAAATGGTGGCAAAAACGGATTTGCGAGAACCCCCATTGCCACGAGATTTTGCGGATGATTCAAAAATATCATGTACGGAGGAATAGAGATGGAAATGGATATGGAAACAAATATGGAAGAACCAAAAGCTACGGGACGTTGGATGTTCTTTTGGGTGGGGTTTGGAGCTCTCGTCTGGGTCGCCCTTGGGTGCCTTGTTTTCGGCTTGGCAGGGTGCACCTACGTGTCTGGGGCCGGAGTTCAGGAATCGCAGGCCAAGGTATCCTTTTTGGACGTGGGGCAGGGGCTGGCGGTGTTGCTGGAGTACGAGGGGCGATATGCCCTGTACGACGTGGGGCCGGATTCCGTAGGCGTTTTCGATAGCCTGCGGGCGCGGGGGGTGGACACTCTGGAATGGGTGGTGGCAAGCCACTACCACAGGGACCATGTGGGCGGCTTGCTTGAACTGGGGGCGGGGCCTTCCAAGGTATCCAAACCGGCGGTAAAACGACTTTACGTGGGGCTGGATACCGCGGGGGGCTTTATCCGGGACAGCCTTTTTCGGCAGGCAAGGCGATTCGGGATTCCCGTGGATACGGTATTCCGCGGTCACGAGATTGTTTTGCAGGATAAAAACGGTGTGGCGGATGGTTTGCGCCTGAAGGTACTGTGGCCTCCGGAATTTTTACCCCTGGGGGGTAACGAGTCCAGCGTCGTCCTGGAGTGCCGCCTCGAAACATCGGGTTCCCAGGTTGATGACGGCGGAACGCTTCTGCTGACCGGGGACATCGATACGGCAGCAGAACGCCGTCTGCTGGAACTGTCCCCCTCGCTAAGGGCAAGCCTTCTGCAAGTACCGCACCACGGTTCATCCGGCAGCAACTCATTGGGATTCCTGTCCCAGGTGTCCCCGCGGTACGCCGCGATCAGCGTCGGGAAAGACAACGGCTACGGTCACCCTACCGCAGAAGTCCTGCGAAAGATCGAAATAGTCGCCGGGGATTCCTCGACCGTTTTCCGCACGGATCTGGACGGGACAATCTCCTTCCAGATTGTTCCTGGAATGGGCGTAGTTAAATGAATGGGCGTGGTTCGGTGATTCAAACTCAAACGCTAAAACCAATTCGAGCCTGAAAGTGGCAGCGGGCCTTGAGGGGGTTCCCCTTCATGTCCTCGGCGTTCATCCCGAAAAGAACCGCATGGTGCCTGGAATCCTTGAACCGCACGATGTCCACTTTTTGCCCCAGGGGAACCTGGTAGATGTAGTTCATTTGTATGGAACGGATGCCTCGGTTCTTGATTTCGGAACGGTCCAGGGCGTCCAGCACCCAGTCCACATACCGGCAGTGGTTTACGTGATGGTTGATGTCCATGTCCGTATTGCGCCCTTGTTGCCGGTCTACCACCTTGGGGAAAAGTCCCATGGAAAGTATGTCCAGTTTTTCGGGCAGGGCCTCGCGACCTTCCAAAAGCGGCACCGGGAAGGGGCTTTGTGATGGAGGTATCGCCTTCATGCTTTTCATGTCCACAAGCAACCACGAGGAGGTCCCCTCTACAAGAATGTTTCCCCGGCTGTCCCGGACCATGTAATCCTTGTAAACGACCTTGTCCTTGTAGTTCTCCTTTGCCCAGGTGCTTATGAACAGTTCCTCGCCTAGAACGGGAGTGTGGTTGAACCGTAGTTTCATTCGGGTCACCACGCAGCCGTAACCTGCATTCAGCATGTTCCAAAGACCGTAGCCTTTTCGCTGGGCGTCGGCCAAGGCGGCTTCCTCCGTAAACTGGAAAAGTCGGGAAAGTCTAAGACGGCTGTACTCGTCGCAATCGGAAAAACGTACGGTAAATTTCAGTTCCGTGATTTCGTCGAGGTCGTCAGAAAAATGTACGGGAGTTTTAGCGGCGGCGGCAAGCATGTTCTCGGAAACAGACAAACTCACGTCTTCCGGGGTGCTCGATCTTTTTGTCTCCGATTCGTCTCTCTTCGAAAACTTTTTTGAACAAAAAATATCTTTCAAGAACATAAATGCCTCGCTATGTTATGCCGTATTTTTTACCAAAGAAAAACTGTTTTCCCATAATTTATAAATTTGTGGAATATGGCAGAACCTTTTACTCGTCCCAGCTTTATACAACTCCCCGCTCTCAGTTCCTGCAACGGAGAAATCCGTGTTCCCGGCTCCAAGAGCATTACCAACCGTGTTTTTTTGATTTCCGCCTTGGCTCAAGGCACCACCAGGCTGCACAACCTGCTGCGCAGTGACGATACCCGCTATATGGGGGAGGCGCTCAAGGCGCTGGGCGTTCAAATCCAGATGTCCGACGATTCTACAGAGGCTGTGGTTAACGGTAATGGAACCTGCCTCGATGCCCCCGCAAATGCTTGCGGCAATTACGTGGCCGACCTTTACCTGGGGAATGCGGGCACGGCCATGCGCTCCCTTTGCGCGGCGCTGACCTTAGGCAAGGGGGA
>JABUUR010000200.1 GCA_021443065.1 Fibrobacter sp. | reverse complement strand
AACGTAGGGGAGATAGAGTCTAGATCAGGAGAAAAAAGGCGAATGCTTTAGATTCTATCGCTGCACTACGTTGCGCTCCAGAATGACCGCACCGGGTATCGCATTTGAACCCTAATCTTCCATGAACAGGTCCATGGTCACATCCGGGGTGTTGCCGTTCCAACGCTTTTCACGGACGGTGGCATAGACAACTTTTCCGGCATCCATCAGGTTGGCAATAACCATATTGTTTTGCCGCGGGACATACCCCAGCCTGTTGCCTTGGGCGTCCTGCACCCTGATGGCGAACTTGTCGTATTTATTTTCGGGTTCCCGAAGGAGGGTGAGCCTGGAATCCTTTTCCAGAGGTTCCAGAAATTTGCCCACGTTTTTTTCAAAGAACATCCCGGCGATATAGGTCTTCAGCAAAAGGATGGGCTTTGCAAAGGGTCTGGGGATTGAGACCCCCGACCCGGAAACAGTGGTGAGGCTCCCACCGTGATGGAGAAAATCCATCAGTTCGCCGCCTGCATTTACGAGATTCGTAGACATATTTTCTCCTTAATTGAAAAAGGATTCCCCGCCATCCGTTTCAAAGGGACGAATGCGATTGCGAAAGCTTTGGAGCACCTCCTCCAAATGAGCGTGTTCCTTTTTCAGCGTTTCCATTTTTTTGTTGATCAACTTTTTGTCCTGAAGCAATTTCCTTTGATTCAAGGGGAATTTTTCATCCATCTTATTAAGTTGCGACACCAGGGATTTTACCGTCTGGATTAAATGGTCGCAGCAATTTTTCAATTCGTCCATGGACCCGGAAGTAACCGTCGGATTCAATCTTCCGGACATTTCCAGAACGGTGGCTATGGCTTCCAGGGTCGAAATGTCTCCTGCGGAAAATGCCTCCACCGCCTGCTGCAAGACTTGGCAATCCTCCTCGCTTGCGAAGGGGTTCAAGTCCGGGTGCAGTGCGCGGACTATTTTTTGATAAAGCATCTTGGTTTGTTCGGTATCGCGGAAATTGACCCTGCAGAAATTTTTTTCGAGAGTCTCGCGAAGCTCCGCTTTTTTCTGGGCCAGCATTTCCCGGTATTCCCGGGCCTCGATTTCAAGGATGGAATTGATGGTTTCCATATCCGGTGTGGCATTGCGGTTCAGCGCCGCCGTAATCATTTCAAGCTTGCGTTTCAGAAGGCAATACTCGTAGTATTTTTCGGAAATTTCATGTTCCAGCAATCCAAAATACTGGTTGTACTTTTTGAGGTAAAGAGGCTCCTCCACCGATCGAACATGGTCCAGCCTAGTCCGAAGGGTCACGATATCACCCTTCAGGCCTTCGATTTCCCGTTGCAGGGATTCGTACTGTGGATGTAAAATCATGTAGTTCATATAAGCCTCCGATGCTTTTCTAAATATAGCATAAATTGTATGTCAATTTTTGTCATTTCAAAATATTTTATAAAAGTCATTTTATGTCATTGAATTTTTATTAAATTTAAATTCAGATACACACGGTGAATAATTGCAAGAAAACACCACCGGAATAAAAAATAAACAACAAGGAGTATTTATGTCCATTGTGGTCATCAAATGGAACCCGGCCATTTCCAGCTACACCCTGGGCCGTTCCGACGACGGTTTTGAAGAAGCCCGTGAATACCGCAATTACGAAATGAACTGGAGTTTCTGGGAACACGAAAAGGTTCACGAAGGGGACCGCTTTTTCATGCTCCGGGTAGGAGAAGGCAATACGGGGGTGGTCATGAGCGGTACTGTCACCAGTGAACCTTACCGCGGCGAGGACTGGAGCGGCAAGGGGCGCGTCACCTATTACGCGGACATCCTTCCCGACTTCATGATTGACAGCGAGGCTGGTCCCGTCCTAGAAACCAAGGCGCTGGAGGATGCCATGCCCGATTTTCAATGGAACGGCGGACATTCCGGCATGGTGCTTCCCGAAAAATACGAAGAAAAACTGGAATGGCTGTGGTGTGAATTTTTATTCAAGTGCTATTACGGCGCCTATAGCGACGCTTTAGTCTGCAACGTGAGTGGATTGCCCAGCCCCGAAATTTTCCACTTTTACCACCGGATGCTCCCGCTGCCCATGCAAATGCCTCTCCTGCAGGAGAAGGGCTGCAAGTGCGAAGTCTGCGGTCACAGCTACGGGAGCGTCTTCAAAGATAGCCTTGGAATGTTTTCCTTTTACCGGCTTTTCGACGGCGACAGTAACGAGGATTCCATTGCGCAAAACCCACGGGAGCACGCCCATTGCGTCTGCTCCAACTGTTTCAACTACTACAAGAACTTGGAGCCAGCGGAAGTCCTCGACGGCGGTTTCATGCCCGCAAACTTCAGCGATTTGCTGAAGGCGAGGATTTAGCCTATTTCAGGGATATCCAGGCTCAAATGCAAAAGTCCGTGTTTAAACCACACGAATTGTACTGCGTACCAAATGCTGGGTTCAAAAGTAAAAATGCAAGCATTTTTGTTTTATTCGCCCTACGCATTTGTTGTTCGCAT
>JABUUR010000107.1 GCA_021443065.1 Fibrobacter sp. | reverse complement strand
CTGGATCGACATCGACTATGTGGAATTTACCAAGGTGGGATCTTCCAGCCCGGTGGACACCAGCACGTCCTCCTTGAAAAACATCCGCATGAACGTGCAGGACGCAGGCTCCACCCTCTATTTTGACATGAACGGCAATCGCATCAGCAAGGCTTCCGCAAGGAATGCGGGCGTTTACCTTGTTCGTATTCCAGGTGGCAAGACCTTCATGATGCGCAACGAAAAGTAGTTAGGCGAAAAGCAATTTTTTGAAAGATGTTCTCCTTTCATGGAACGGCTCGTACTTGCGGGCTGTTCTTTTTATCTTGTTAGAAATCCTGGTCAAAAAAACTTACATTTTGCGTACTGCGAAATACTGCAAGAAAATGACAGTTTGTTAAAAAATTTATCCATAAAATGTGATGTTCCTCATGGTTTTCCATGGGGGCTTTTTGTAATTTATGGCCATGTTCAAAGAAGACATTACCATCATCAAGCACATTGTTTTTTTCTTTGCCTTGGCGGTTGCCCTCGGCTTTCTTTACGGCTAATCCCACCTTGATTTGCGGGCCTGACTATGGATAATCTATCCATGGAAAGTCTTTTTTTTTAAGGCGAATCATGCTGTTTTAGGAATATTTTTGTACCTGTAACCGTTAAACGGAATGGTATGGGTATGAAAAACAAGGAAAATATCAAGATAATCAAGCAGACTCTCGGTTTGTTGGCTGCTGCCGCGATTTTTGCATTGCCGGGCCTTGCTGATGCTGCTACGGTAAACAATCCGGTCATCTGGTCCGATTCCCCGGACCCTTCCATTGTCCGCGTGGAGGACAATTACTACATGGTGACCACCACCATGCACTACGCCCCCGGCGTGCCTATTTTCAAGAGCACGGATCTTGCCCAGTGGCGCACCATCGGGTATGCCTACGAGACCTTGACCGACAACGACAATATGAACTTGAACGCCGGAAAGGATGCCTACGGTAAGGGCTCCTGGGCTTCAAGCATCCGCTACCGCGAATCGGACGGCTACTATTACATACTCACGCCCTCCTATACCACAAACAAAACTCACCTCTACAGGACCAAGGATATAGAGGCCGGCGGCTGGAGCGAAACCTTGCTGCCCTTCTATCACGATCCCTCCCTGTTCTTCGACGACGACGGAACTGCCTGGGTGTTTTACGGCAGCGGCGACAACATCAGCTATGTACAGCTCAACGACGATGCCAGCGGCGTAAAGGCCGGGGGCCAGAGCGGCAAGGTGGGCGGCGTCAGCGTGAACCAGGTGACGGGCACCACCAATTACTACGTGCAGCAGGAAGGCTCCCACATGGAAAAGGTCAACGGCGAATACTACCTGTTTACCATTTCCTGGCCCGCGGGCGCCTGCCGTACCGAGATTGTCTACCGATCCAAGAGCCTGCTTTCCGGGTTTAGCGGTCGCATTTTCCTGCAGGCAAACGGCGTTGCCCAGGGTGGCATTTTCGACACTCCCGAGGGCAAGTGGTACGCCCTCTTGTTCAGGGATTCCGGTCCCATCGGCCGTATTTCCCACCTGGTTCCCATGGTCTGGAAAGATGGCTGGCCCGAACCCGAAGGCGGCACCAAGAGCGCCCCTGCCACATTGAATTTGCCAAGCGAAGTGGAGCCGGGATATGGCATGGTCACCTCCGACGATTTCGACGGCGACGAACTTCCCCTGGAATGGCAGTGGAATCACAATCCCGACAACAGCAACTGGAAACTGACCGATGGCAAACTCCGCATCACGACCGGTCGCGTGGACTCCCGCATCGTGAATGCCAAGAACACCTTGACCCAGCGTACCTTTGGCCCCAAGTGCGTGGGCCGCACCCTCGTGGACGGCGCCAACATGAAGGACGGCGACATGGCTGGCATTGCTGCCCTCCAGGACGACAAGGGCTTTGTGGCTCTCGCCAAGGACGGCAGCGGCTACAAGGTGGTCATGTACCAGGGCACAGAGGATGGCGAATCCCTGAAGGACAGCAAGGCCATCTCCGGTTCCAAGGTTTATTTGCGTACTGATTTTGACATTCCTATTGACAAGGGAACTGCCTCTTTCTATTACAGCGAAGACGGAACCACATGGAATAAAATAGGCACGAACGTAAATTTAAGCTTTAATCTCCATTTCTTTACGGGCTACCGCTTTGGCCTCTTCAATTTCGCGACGAAAACTGCCGGCGGTTCTGCGGACTTTGACTGGTTCAAGGTGGGCGTGGACGCCAACGACGAAATTTACCTGGACAATGTTGCCGCCGAACCTGTCCCCCAGACGGCGCATAACGCCACCCAGACCCCGTGGGCAATCCCCGGCCAGGTCGAGGCGGAAGACTTCGACGACCCGGGCAAGGGCAAGGGCGGACCTTCCTACAGCGACAGCGATTCCGAGAACCATGGCGATAGCGACTACCGCAAGGATACCGGCGTAGATCTGTACAAGAAGTCCGGCGACCGCATCGTGGTGGGCTACATCCAGAAGGGCGAATGGCTGGAATACACGGTGAA
>JABUUR010000282.1 GCA_021443065.1 Fibrobacter sp. | reverse complement strand
TTCGAAAGGTTCGTTGGACTTAACAATTACGCCGATCACGATAATCCTTTGGTTAAGTTAAAAAATCAAAATTGGATAGCCAAATATATTTATTCAAAGGGATTTTGTCAAGGTTTGATAACTTACGTCCTCAAAATGTGAGAAAAACAATATATTCCCGACATTTTTTCTTTCATAACTTGCGGAATATCAAAGACTTATGTATATTTTTATTATCTAACCTTCATCACCTATTTTTCTAAAACCGGAGATTTGGATGAAACCCTTTTCCGCCCTTTCCTTGAGCTCCATCGTGCTGGCCTGCTCCATGTTCGTGGCATGCAACGAAGAAGAAGACCTGGTTCCGCAAATGGAACCTGCAAAAATCGCCCCAGCGACCCCGAAACAAGCTCCGGCACCCAGCCAAGTTAAGCCGGCCGAAGAGGTCAAGCCCGCAGACACCGCCAAACCCGCAGAAGCGGTCAAGCCTGCAGAAGAGCCCCAGTTGGTGCCCATCCAGTCCCTCAGCGCAACAAAGGAAGATGCAGCCAAGGCTGAAGTTGCCGCAGCCGCCCCTGCAGCATCCGGCAGCGTCAAGGCATTGGACAAGGGCGAATACGTCATTCAGGTAAGCATCCAGGCTTCTAAAAAGGCAGCAGACGCCATTGTGACAAAACTCGCCGAAAACAACGTCAAGGCATACATTGCCGAAGTGGAAAATCCCGGCGAACTGGAAGGCACCTACTACCGCATCCGTGTGGGTTACTTCGCAAGTTCCGCCGACGCACAGACCTACGGCAAGGAAACTCTCAGCCCGCTGAACTACGCCTGGTGGATTGACAAATCCAAGAACGACGAGGTCGGAAACCCCGCAGGTGAAAGCCGCAGTTACAACGACACCATGGAAGAAGAGGAGGAGGAAGTCGTAGAAATCCCGGCAAGCAAGCCTGCACCGGAGCCCGAACCCGCACCGGCCCCTGCACCGGAACCCGAACCCGCGCCGGCTCCTGCACCCGCGGCTGAACCGGCACCCGAAGTTCCAGCGACACCAGCGGCTCCTGCTCCCGCAGACGATTTCGACGACTGGGAATAAGTCTTTATGTCACAAAAATTTTCAGGCCCGCTTTTGCGGGTCTTTTTCTATATTTGCGCCGATGCTTACCAAAAAGCCTAAAATTTTCGTTGTTCATCTGGGTTGTTCCAAAAACCAGGTCGACGCTGAACGCCTTGTCGGAGAGTTGCTGAACGTCGGTTTCCAGACTACGGAGACAGCCTCCAAGGCCGACTTTATCTTGGTAAACACCTGCGGATTTATCGAAGCCGCCAAGGAAGAATCCATCAACGCCATTCTCGCCCAGGTACAGGCCAAAAAGGCCAAGCAAAAACTGATTGTCGCCGGCTGCCTCAGCGGCCGCTATGGCGAAGAACTGGAAAGGGAAATTCCCGAAGTGGACTACTGGGTGGGCACCTACAAACCTGGCGAACTTTTGAAAAAAATGGGAATCGACCAGCCTGCAGGCTGCAATCCCGACAAACAGCCCCGTTTGAACCTGGGAGGTCTCCCCCACCACGCCTACATGAAGATCGCCGAAGGCTGCAACCGACGTTGCGCCTATTGCGCCATTCCCAACATCCGCGGGCTCCAGAAGTCCACGGCCATCGCAGACCTTGTGCAAGAGGCCAAGGAACTGGAAGCACAAGGCATCAAGGAACTGACCCTCATCGCCCAGGACACCACCTACTTCGGTCGCGAAAAGAAAGGCAAGAGCGAAACCCTCACCCAGCTTTTGAAGGCCCTTCTGGCCGAGACGAACATTCCCTGGATTCGTATGCTGTACTGGTACCCTGCGTTTGTAGACGACGAGCTGCTGGACCTGATGGCAAATGAGCCGCGGCTGGTGAAGTACATCGACATGCCCATCCAGCACAGCAGCGACAGCGTACTCAAGAACATGCTCCGCAAGTACACCCGGAATGAACTCCGCGACATATTGCGCAAGATCCGCACAAAACTCCCCAACGCCACCCTGCGCACCACGGTGCTGGTGGGATTCCCCGGAGAGACCCACGAGGACTTCGAGGACTTGATGGATTTGCTGCAAGAAGTTAAATTTGAGCATCTGGGAGGCTTTGTCTTCAGCCCCGAAGAAGGCACCCCGGTAATGTCTATGAAAAAACTGGTTCCCGTAGACGAAAGCGATGCCCGCGCCCGGCTGGACGCAATCATCGATTTCCAGGAGGAACTGGCGGCGGAACGGGCCGAAGAAATGATTGGCAAGACCATTACAATCATTTTGGACGAAGTCGCCGAAGAAAGCGAATACCACTTTTATGGTCGAACCGAAGGAAACTCACTGGATACCGATGACATCGTGAAGGTACTGGAAGGCGACGGCGAAGTCGGAACATTCCGGCAGGCCCAAGTCATCGACGCCCAACCTCACGAGCTCATTGTCCGACTACTGTAAGATTTCGCCCGTGTATCACAATGGATAGTGTCCTCCCCTCCGAAGGGAGTTATTCCGGTTCGATTCCGGACATGGGTATTAAA
>JABUUR010000026.1 GCA_021443065.1 Fibrobacter sp. | reverse complement strand
GTCTTGATTATACAGGAAGACACCCATGTTTATTCCTCTTTTTATCTTTTATGGATAATATATACTAATTTTTTTAAATTAGTGCATAAAATTGCACTCATCCCAAAAGCCGGTCCAGTTCATCGATCATGAATAGGGGCACATTCAAGATTTTGCCGTCATGGCAAAGGTTTTTCATGGAAAAGCGGATAATGCGCCTAGTGTCGCGTTCGTAGAGGGAGGCGTATTTTTTTACGCTGGTCGATTTCACATTTTCGGACGCCTTAACCTCAATGGGAATGATTTCATTTTCACGCTGCAATATAAAGTCAACCTCGTATGGTGCACTTGCCCAATACCTTAAGGGCACATCAAATTGCCGTTTCAAACTTTGCAAAACAAAGTTTTCGGTTAAAGCCCCCTTGAACTCCGTAAAAAGTCGCAGACCTTCGGCAAATGCCGACGAAACCAAGCGGGACTTGCAACGCAACAGGCCCACATCGACCATAAAAACCTTGAAGGCGTCCAGGTTGTCGTATGCAGAAATCGGCAAACCCGGCTTGGAAATGCAGAATACTTTATCCACAAAATTTGCGTTTTTCAGCCAGTTCAGCGCGTTCTCGTATTCGCGGGCGCGGGCTCCGTTTTTCACCACGTTGTACATGAATTTCTTGTTTTCCCGCGCGAGCTGCGAAGGCAGGGAATCCCAGATTAAATGAATCTTTGGAACGTCTGCAATAGGCGTATGCTTGCCAAAGTCACTCTCGTAGGAATCAAGGATTTCGAACTGAACCTGCTCTACAGCCTTGACATCGCCTTCTTCGACCCACACACGGACCGCTTCTGGCATACCGCCCACAACAAAATACATTTTCAATTTTTCTGAAAGGGGATTGAAGAATGCGTCGGGAATATTCTCGAAGGAATCCACGGAGTGCATGAACTCCACCAAGTTCGCATCGCCATTTGCAAGCAGAAACTCGGTAAAGGTCATGGGCCCCATGTTCAAGAAGTTCACCTTCCCCACGGGGAAACCTTGAGTAAGCTGCAACCCCAGAAGGGAGCCTGCACAGGCCACATAATATTCGGGAGCATCTTCACAAAAGTATTTCAGCGTGTTGAGGGCCTCTTCGCAAGCCTGGATTTCATCGAAAATAATCAATGTCCGGGGAGTAATCTTTTGACCCCTTGCCATGGCGAGGTTCCTGAGGATACGCTTGACATCCTTGGTACCGCTAAAGAATTGCTTGAATTCTTCTTCCTTGTCGAAATTGAAATAGACGAAACCCTCCGGAAAAGATTTCCCGAATTCCTTGAGTACCCAAGTTTTTCCCACCTGGCGGGCACCGCGCAAAACAAGCGGCTTCCGTCGGGTCGAGTTTTTCCATTGTTCCAGCTGCTGAAGGATAAAGCGTTTCATGAATGCCTCCGCCTTCAATTATAGCATAAAAGAAGGACAGAATCACATAATTTTAAAGAATTGTGTGAAACTTTTCACATTTTTATTAAAAAATTCTGGAAACAGTAAAAGTTCAGAGCAATGAACTCACCGCACCCTTTACTTGATTTTCCATTCCAGGGTCTGGCCTGCGGCGAGGGGGACTACGCTGTTTACCACTGCGGGTACAGTCCAGCTTTCCCTGGCCACTTCAATCTGCTTTGTTGTGCGGGGGAGCCCGTAGAAGTCTGCACCGAAGCCTGCGATGAAATCGGGCAGCTTGTCCAGTGCGCCCGCGCGGTCGAATTCCTGGACCAGAAGGGGGATGGCGACGGGTGCGCTGTAGACGCCCGCGGCACCGCAGGGGCATTCCTTTTTGCCTTGCTGGTGGGGTGCGGAATCCGTGCCTAAAAAGAACTTGGGGGAGCCGCTGAAGGCGGCCTCGCGAATGGCGGCACGGTCTTCGGGGCGCTTGGGCAGGGGCTTGCAGAAATGGTGGGGCCGCAGAGCGTCGCCCACGACATCGTCCAGGGTCATCATCAGGTGGTGTACCGTAAAGGTGGCCGCCACATTTGCAGGCAGGCGCTTGACCGCCTCCACCGCCTTTGCGCTGGAAAGATGTTCGAACACGATTTTCAGTTTGGGGAATTTTTGCGCCAAGGTTTCCACCCGCTTGATGAACGCGGGTTCCCGGTCCAGGCAGAACTCGCCAGGCTCCTCGCCGTGAACGCAGAGCACAAGCCCCAGCTTTTCCATCATGGCCACAACGGGGAACACCGCCTCGAAATCGCTGATGCCGTCGGCGCTGTTGGTGGTGACCCCTGCGGGGTAGTACTTTCCCGCCACCACCCCAACGGCCATCATATCCTTCAAATCCTTCTCGGTGTAGTTCGGGTTCAACTTGAAGGTCATGAGCGGTTCAAAGTCGGGACGCACATCTTGGGCGGCCTCCAGGATTTGACGCTTGTATTCGGCGATTGCCGCGGCACTGCTCATGGCGGGGACGGTGTTGGGCATGATGATGGCACGGCCGAACTGGGAGACAAGGTCGCGGACATAGCCGGGCATCAACTCGCCCTGGCGGAGATGTGCATGGAAATCGTCGGGTAAAGGCAGGAACATGG
>JABUUR010000408.1 GCA_021443065.1 Fibrobacter sp. | reverse complement strand
CCATGCTCTTCCTCCTTCTCACCATCGGCCCTGCGTTCCTGTTTGCTTGCGGTAACATCCTGGAGAAATCCGGGGTGTCTTCTGTCGGTAAAAGAACCGGCGGGGTTTCCAACCCGTGGCAGTTCTGGAAGGGCGTATTGACCAACGGTTTTTGGTGGCTGGGGCTGGGTTGTTCCGTTTTTGCCACCGGGGGTTATTACGTCGCCATGGCCCGCTACGACTTGAGCCAGGTGCAGCCCATGATGGTCTTGAACCCGGTGCTTACGGCCTTGATGGGCTTTGTAATCTTGAAGGAAGTCTTGACCCGCCGCATCGTGGTGGCCATATGCTTTGTGGTGGCCGGCCTTCTGTGCTCTGTGGAATCCATGGGGGAGGCCACCAGCGTTCAAGACTTGAACATGCTCTGGATTTTTGCCGCAGTTGTTTGCGGAATCGCCCTTTTGGCCCACTTGTTCTGCAAAGATCGTGAAATGGTGGATTCCTTGATCATGGGGGTGGGCTTTGGCATTTCGGCGGCGTTCTACAAGAGTCTTGCCATGGATTTTGACCTGGACAACGTAACGCTATCTTCGGTCGGGGCGTTGATTCTTGATTTCAGGACCTTGGCCTATGTGGCAACCTACGGCATTGCCTTTATTTATTCCCAGATTTCGTTCTCCCGTGGTCGCGCCCTGTTTATCATCCCCTTTAGCGCAGCCGTAGGTGCGGCTGTCCCCACCATCGCCGGGGCAATTGTGTTTTCAGAGGCCTTCCCGTTTGAAAAGGTGATTTCAGTCACGTTGGTGCTGGTTGGCGCCTGCCTTTTTGTAGTGCGTAGGCCCCGGGGTGGTTTTCTTGGAAAAAATAAATGACCCTTTAATAGTGTTTCTCGTATATATTTTGGGTATGGGTGTATCTCGGATAAGGAAAATCTTTGGATTGACGGCTCTGCTCTTTGCCGGGTCGGTCTTTTTGGTTGGCTGCTCTGAAAAATCGTCTTCGCCCAAAGGGGATCCGGGCGAGACTCCTGCTGAAGAACCGAAACTTCCCTTTGTGGGCGGTCCTGTCATCTTTACCGAAGTGGATCCCATCAATACGGTGTACGAAGACCACGAAGGCGGTGATGCTGGCTGGGTGGAAATTTTCAATACATCCGCGGAGCCTGTGAACCTGAACGGCGTGTCCTTGACAAATTCTTTGGACGAACCTGCAAAGTGGACTTTTGGAAATGTGGTCATGGCCCCTGGTTCCCACATGGTCGTCTTTTTGTCCGGTAAGGACTTGCCGGATTACGTTGCTCCCCACGATTCCATGGACATGGTGGGATATGGCTGCTGGTCGTGGGACGATTCCATGAACGAGGATGTTGCTGGTGAAAGCGTTGTAAAATGGCTGCCCGGGCAGTCGAAACTTTGCTTTAAGGAAGAGGGTGCCACGCGGTTTGGCGCCTCCATGAAACTTGGTGAAAATGCTGCCTTGGGCTGGGCCTCCATTTCGGCCTTTGTGGGCACCGATGGCGGTAGCGAACGGTATCCGGCGGACATAAGCGCTGCCAACGAACTTTTGCTGAACGCCTACATTACAAAAGGGACCAAGCTATCCATGCGGCTGGCCCAGGTGGGCATCGACGATTGGAAAGGTTACGAAATTGTTCTGGAAGGAACAGGGGATTCTTCCACGGTCTATCGCATTGCCCTGCCTTCGGGAACCACATTCCCCGACCTTGAAAACATATACGGTACACGTTTCAGCCCGGAGTCCGGCGAACGTGGCGAAGTTACCCTCAAGGGGTTTTCGTATATCGCCCGGAACAGGGGGCACGAACCTCACGCCGGTTTTAAAATCAAGAATGGCTCCGGCAGTCTGTACCTGGTTTCTGCACAGAACGAAATTCTGGACTCCGTTGCCTACAAGCAGGTGCCCGTCGGAAAGACATGGTCCTTTGGCTTTTTGGATTCTTTGACAGGCGTCGTGGGCTGGGGCTTTGCTGCGCCTTCGCCCTATGGCCTTACCGCAGGTTCCGTGGTGCAATCCCAGTCTCCCGGGATTGATACCTTGTACGAAATTCCCGCCTCGGGATTTTGCGACAAGCCCTTTGTGTTGTCGTTTGCCGAAGAAGAACAGGTGCACTGCGGGCTCGGCGGATTGTTGCCCACGGAAAACAGCCCGCAGGTTACGACGGTGACTGTGGAATCGACTACGGTGCTTCGGTGTGCAAGTTTTATGCCCGGTGCATTGCCCGGCAATGTCGTGAGCCGCACCTACGTCTTTGAAAAACGCCCCCAGATTCCTGTGGTCTTTGTGGCCGCAGATCCGAACAGCCTGTTCAGTCCGGATTCGGGAATCTACATGGAAGGCCCCAACGCCGAATTCAAGGAACCCCATTACGGAGCCAACTACTGGCAGGACAAGGAAATTCCCGTGTTTGTGGAACTGCTGGAAAAAGAGGGCGTGGTCCCTGCCTTCGCAAAAGACGCCGGCCTTAAAATCTTTGGCAACTACAGCCGCGCAAACAGCAAAAAATCGGTGGCCATCACCTTCAGGGAGAAGTATGGCGACAAGCGCCTGAAATACC
>JABUUR010000106.1 GCA_021443065.1 Fibrobacter sp. | reverse complement strand
ACCCGCTCCTTCGAAAAGCCGAACGTAGTGAGACCTTTTCGAGGGGGTCCAGGGGGCTCGCTTCCCCCCTGTGTCATCATAACCTGTCAAACGTTTAAAACATTTATTTTGACATTCTGTCGGAAAAATCAATTTTTGACACTTTTTTGTCAAAAAATCTTTATACATTGATAGTATGAAATTCATAACAAAAATTCTAGTCTTTTTAGCCTTTTGCGCAACCCTTTCCATTGGCAGCACAACCCAGGTTCAGTCCGTCGTAGAGGCGGCAATTTCCGCCACCGACACGCCCGCATCCGGGCCCACAGCCACAGACTCCGCCTCAATCCAAAATTCAGCAAAGAAAAAAGCCGTCTGGATTAAACTCGAAGGCGACGTCGAACCCTCCATGTACGAGTTCTGCGCACGCGCCATTGGCGAGGCTACAGAAAACAATCCCGATTACATCATTTTCGAAATCAACACCTTCGGTGGACGTCTGGATGCGGCCTTCGACATTGTAGATACCATCATGGCCATACGCGGCCCCAAGACAATAGCCTTCGTCAAGAAAAAGGCAATTAGTGCAGGCAGCCTTATCGCCCTCGCCTGCAGCAAACTGTACATGATGGAATCCACCACCATCGGCGACTGCGCCCCCATAGTCCAGAATGGCGACGGCACACCGCAAATCGTTGGCGAAAAAATCCAGTCCCCCCTCCGGGCAAAATTCCGCAACCTTGCCCAAAAGAACGGCTACCCAGAATTGCTCAGTTCCGCCTTTGTCACTCCCGAACTTGAAATTCTCGAACTTCAAACAAAGTTGGACAAGGGCAAAGATACCGAACGCGACACCACCATGGTCATCGAGGCCGCAAAATACAGCGTCTTGAGCAAAGAAGAAAAGAATTTCTGGGGTGCCCCCAAGATTCTCGTCAAAGAAGGGGAACTGTTGACCATGACCGACAAGGAGGCCTTTGACCTGGGCTTCTCCCAAGGCACCTTTAACAGTCGCGAAGACTTCGAAACCGCCTTGGCCATCGAATCCAAAAGCGAAATAGAAACGACCGTGGGCGAAGATATCGCAAACGCGATTGCAGCCATAAGTGGAATCCTTCTGATTCTCGGTTTCGGAGCCTTGTACATCGAATTCAAGACCCCCGGGTTTGGAATTTTCGGAATTGCCGGCATTATCCTTATCGGCATCGTATTCCTGGGCCAATTCGCTCCCCAACTGGATGGAATGATGCCTGCAGTTCTACTAATCGCCGGCATCGCCCTGTTCCTTGTCGAAATTTTCGTTATGCCGGGCACATTCCTTTTCGGGCTGGGCGGCATCGTCTGTATGATTATCGCCCTGGCCTTGAGTTTTTCGCCGGCGGACATCCCGGATTACATTCCCGAAACGGTAGAACAATCCTTTGACGCTACTCCCTGGCTATTCGGATTATTCTATATGCTCTGTTGCGCGGCCATCGCCCTCATATTCCCCATCGCCGCTAGCAAATACCTTATTCCTTTACTCCCCGAAGGATGGACCCCCATGCTGAAAACCGACCTGGAAACCGCGGCCTCCCCCACGGAGGCTGTACAAGAAATTCAGGTTGGCGACATCGGCACGGCAAAGACATTCCTTCGCCCTGTAGGCCAAGCCCAGTTTACCATGGCCGACGGAAGCGTAAGGCTTTTGGATGTCCAGACCCGTGGCGAAATCATTGAAGCAGGCCAGTCCATCAAGGTGGACTGTATCCAGGAAGCACATATTTTTGTATCCACCAACAACCAGGTTTAAATTCAAAAAACGGAGAAAAACAAAATGGAAATACTGTTAGCAGTAGGCATCATCATTGCAGCAATCATCGTCATCGTACTTCTGGCCTTTGCAGGCAAGTTCTTTAGCCTCTGGCTTCAGGCATTGTTCTCCAAGGCTAACGTAAGCATTTTCCAACTTATCGGTATGCGTCTGCGTAAGGTTCCCCCACAGATTATCGTGGAAGCCCGAATCTTGAGTTGCAAGGCAGGCCTCCCGGTAGACACCAACCTGCTGGAAGCCCACTACCTTTCCCGCGGTAACGTTCTCCGCGTCATCCAGGCACTGATCGCAGCCAACAAGGCAAACATCAAGTTGGACTTCAAGGAAGCCGCCGCCATCGATTTGGCCGGCCGTAATGTTCTCGAAGCTGTGCAGATGTCCGTGAACCCAAAGGTCATTGAAACTCCCAAGGTAAGTGCAGTTGCCCTGGACGGTATCCAGCTTCACGCAGTCACCCGCATTACCGTTCGCGCAAGCATCCAAAAATTGGTTGGTGGTGCCGGCGAAGACACCGTTGTGGCCCGAGTGGGCGAAGGCATCGTTTCGTCCATCGGTTCTGCCAAGAGCCACAAGGACGTTCTTGAAAACCCCAACATGATTTCCAAGAAGGTACTGGCTTCCGGCCTCGATGCCGGTACTGCTTTCGAAATTCTTTCCATCGACATTGCCGACGTGGATGTGGGCCAGAACATCGGTGCAATTCTCGAAACCGACCGTGCCGAAGCCGACAAGAAGATTGCCCAGGCCAAGGCAGAAGAACGCCGCGCCATGGCATA
>JABUUR010000348.1 GCA_021443065.1 Fibrobacter sp. | reverse complement strand
GCGTTTGCTCTAATCAAAAATAATACCATGTATGAACACAATTTTTTACAAAAAAGGGCGTGCATTTTAACATAGTTCATCCCGGGCTTGCCCCGGGATCCCCCCCCCCCACATTGTCCTCCCGGCCTAAGCCTGTCCCGGCCTTGAGCCGGGGAGCCGGGATCCTCTTTACGTCATTTAATACTTTCTATATACTTCCTAATCCCCTCCACCCCGACGCTGTACATGTCCGCAAACTTAGTGGCGAAGGGCGGGATTTTGCGATTGTGCATACCCAACGCATCGTGCATTACCAAAACCTGCCCGTCCGTAAAGCGTCCGCCGCCAATACCGATGGTCACCGCATCCACCGCCTGTGTAATCTGGGTGCCCAATGCTTCCGGGATATGTTCCAACACAAACTCGAAGCACCCCAGGCTGTCTATATACCTGGCATCGGCCATAATCTTTGCCGCTTCCTCTTCGCTCTGCCCCTTCTGCTTAAAGTTGGCCGCGGTCTGGGGCAGCAGGCCCAAGTGCCCGCAAACAGGAACGTCGTGGGCCAAAAGATTCTCGATTACACCTTCGGGCACCCCCTCCAGCTTTACGGAACTGGCACCCACGTCCAAAAAACGCCGTGCATTGTCCAGGGCCAATTGGGGATTGGCGTCGCTACCGAAGGGCATGTCGGCCACCACGTGGGTGTTCGCTGCCCCGCGGCATACCGCCCCCACAAAAATCAGCATTTCGTTCATGCCGACTTCGCGGGTGCTCTTGTACCCAAGCATTGTATTGGCAAGACTATCGCCCACCAAAATCTGGTCTACGCCTGCGGCCTCCGCAATTTGGGCAAAGGCGAAGTCGTAGGCGGTGATCATGGATACTTTTTCGCCCTTGTTTTTTTTCAACTTTATGTCGCTTGCGCTGAGCATAGTTTTCTAATCTCCTGTAACCATTGCAAAGAATGGATCTCTTTCAAAAATCCCATGTGGTTCCTCAGGTAGGTGAGGAGCGCGTTTTCTACGAACACTTGGTATTCGCCCACGGCCTTGCCCTGGCTAAGCATCCACAAACCTTGGACCGTCTGGTTTTTTGCCCGAGGGGCCTCCACTCCCAGGCACGCCTTGCAAATCAACCCGCCGGACTCCGGATGAAAATCCGCCGCCGCATGGTCCAACGCCCTTTCGCATCGATAGCAGGTGTTCAAGTCCAGGTGAAAACCCCACAAGTCGCAGGTTTCTAGGAGCCAATTCGCAAAAACGTTGCACAGGGGCTGTATTGCGCTGTTTGGGCCTGCGCTAACGGTGCCTTCAGCGGTATTGCACTCGCATAATTCCGCACCGGAATCCAGGTTGTCAAGCGCCTTGTTCAGCAGCAGGAATTCTTCTTGCAGCGGAACGCCCGGTGGCGCGTATCGCATCACGATTTCTGCCATCACCTGGGCCACGGCAGTGCTCATCAGGTTGTCGCGCATTCTGGATCTCCAGTTCAGCAGCGAGGCCTCCTTTACAAAGAGCAGCCCGTCGCCGCCCGCCTTTTGAGGGTTCTCCCGGAACACCACCTCGCTTTCGGCCAAAGGATCCAATGCCCCCCTGAACGGGGAGTCCTTGCGCTTGCCGCCCTTTAATATAAAGGATACGACGCCCCGTTCTTCGGTTAACGCCTTCACGATCCAGCTGGAATCGCTGTACGGAAAACGATGAAGAACTATGCAACGCGACTTAATCAACTTGCTCCTCTATGCGTGTCATCCCGGTCCTTCCTTTTGTCATCCCGGGCTTGACCCGGGATCTCTTTTGAACGGAGTGCCGGGACCTCACCCCACGTTGTCATCCCGGCCTCCGCGCCGGGATCTCTTTTGAACGGGGTGCCGGGACCCCCTTTACTTACAAGGGAACGGAGGCCACCCCATCACTTGCCCGCCCACCACGTGCAAATGAATGTGGAACACCGTCTGGCCCGCATCTTCCTTGCAGTTGAACACGAATCGTGCTCCGGATTCCTCCAGTCCCAACTCCTTTGCAATGCGCTGCGCCTGGAACAGCATTTTTCCCACAAGTTCGCAGTCTTCGGCTTGCATGTCCATGATGCTGGAAATATGCTTTTTAGGGATCACCAGGAAATGCACCGGTGCCTGGGGGGCTATGTCGTAGAAGGCGAAAACATCGTCGTCTTCGTAAATTTTTTTGGAAGGGATTTCACCCTTAATAATTCTGCAGAAAAGGCAATTATCACTCATAATGGCTATAAATTAGAAATTGATGTGATATAGTCCACCTTGGGATAAGAAAAAATGAAAAAAATTGCCCCCATTAGGTTATCTTCGAAAAAATTATGTATAATTATTGCAACCAAATCGGAGTAATATGCTTCTTTTGGTACCTGAATCAGTAAAAACGTGACGAAAATCACTTTCATGACACAAACGTGACAAAAGTTTGACAAAATCGTGACAAAGTATTGACTTAGGTAAAAAAAGAGATATATTTACTTACGTAAACGAGTGGTAACGCTCCGGAACAAATCGCTCCGCGGTGTGGCACTCAAAAGAATGTGTAACAAACATAACAAGGAGTACACTATGAAGAAGCAAGGTTTTACCC
>JABUUR010000248.1 GCA_021443065.1 Fibrobacter sp. | reverse complement strand
TGCGCGTTTACCGCAATGGTGTCGAACTGGGCACCACCGTGGTTCAGTCCCTCAAGCGCCTTAAGGACGACGTGAAGTCCGTCGCCCGCGGTTTCGAATGCGGTATCGGCCTCAAGGGTTACGAAGACATCAAGGAAGGCGACAGCCTGATCTTCTTCAAGGAAGTCACCGTGGCACGTACCTTGAAGGACGTCGCCCGTGAAGAAGCCGAAGAAAAGGCCAAGAAGCAGCCCGCCGAAGGGGAAAACGCTTAATGAGCCGTAGAACCGATCGATTGGACGAGCAATTCCGCGAAGAAATCTCCAAACTCTTGCAAAAGGGCTTGAAGGATCCTCGCGTAAGTTCTCTTGCCAGCATTACCCGTGTAGAAATTACAGACGATTTGAGTTATGCTAAAATCATGGTTTCTGTCATGGGCAGCGACAAGGAAAAGCGCGACTCCCTTATTGGCCTCAAGAATTCCGCAGGCTATATCCGTACTGTTCTGGGCAAGGCCCTCAAGATCCGCAAGATCCCGGAATTGAATTTCGTTCTTGACGAAAATCTTGAACATGCCATGCACATCGAAAGCATTCTTGCAGAACTAAAGCAAAAAGGGGATCTTTAATTGTCCAACTCTGGCTTTGTCCTTCTAGACAAGATTGCTGGTGAAACTTCTTTCAAGGCCCTTTTCCCGCTGAAAAGGGTCTTTTCTACGAAGAGGGTGGGCCACGCCGGCACGCTGGATTTGCGGGCCTCCGGCTTGATCATTGCCGCCACGGGACGCTGCACCCGTCTGCTGCCTTTTGTGGAGGCCAAGGACAAGTGCTATAGTTTCAGGCTGCATCTGGGCTACGAGACCGACACCCTGGAGTGGGACGGCGACCTGGTGGAACAGGATGGCCGTGCCCTTGCAATGGACCGCGAAGCCCTTGAAAAAGTGCTGCCCCAGTTCATAGGCGACATCCAGCAGGTTCCCCCAAAGTATTGCGCCGTAAAAATCGACGGCAAGCGGGCCTCCGACCTGATGGAGCGTGGCCGCGATGTAGAACTGAAGCCGCGTAGCATAAACATCAGTTCCCTGAGGGTTGTGGCCGCTGTCGCAAACGACTCCACGGAAGGCTGTACCGGCAAAAGCATTGCCACCTTCGACCTGGTCTGCGAATGTTCCAAGGGGACCTACATCCGTGCCCTGGGCCGGGACATTGCCCGGGCCCTGGGGACCGTCGGCTGTGTTTCTCGCATACGCCGTCACCGCATCGGAAACGTCACCCTGGATCAGGCTGTCCGCGGCGAAGACTTGACACTCGCACATTTGCTTCCGGTAGACAAGGTGCTGGATTTCCCGGTAGTGCGGCTGGACGAATCCCAGGTGGCCGTCATCCGTCAGGGCAATTACCTCCCCTGGAAAACGCCTGTCGAAGGTGTGGACTCCCAAGGGAACGTCTTTGTGGCGAACCTGCAGGGCGAAGTCTTAAGCCTGTGCCTTTACGAACCGGGCCGCATCCGCCCCAAGATCTACTTGGCGGAAGACGAATAGCCTTTGCTTATGGACCTTTGCTATATGGGTAGAACATGAGCGTCAAACGGGCCGTTACCATGGGGAATTTTGATGGTTGCCATCTTGGTCACCAGGCGCTTTTCCGTTCCTTGAAGGCTGTTGCCGAGGCCAACGGGTTGCAGCCCACGGTCATCAGTTTCGAACCTCATTCCAATTATGTGCTTCGCGGTCCCGGAGAACCCTTGCTGCTGACCACCACCGAAGAAAAAAGGGAATTCATCGAAAGCCTGGGCCTGGAATTTGTGGTGCTGCCCTTTACCAGGGAACTTGCACGACTGCCCTTCGACGAATTTATTCGAAAGGAACTGATCGAAAAGTTGGATGTGTGCTCCATGTTCTTTGGTCACGACCACAATTTCGGGGCGGGGGGCAAGGGCAACTACCGGACCATCACCGCGGCCTTCCCCGAACTTTCCACCCAGATGCTTTCCATCGTACTCCACAGGGGGGAACGTGTCAGTTCCTCTGCGGTGCGCACGTCCCTGGAAATGGGGGATGTGGAACGTGCCCAGAGTTACTTGGGCCGCCCTTACCGATTGACTGGCAATGTGGTGGTGGGAAAGCGGATGGGGCGCACCTTGGGGTACCCTACGGCGAACCTGCAGGTGGAAGAATACAAGTTCCTGCCCAAGGGCGGTGTCTACGTGGCCAACGCCCGCCTTGCCGACGGTCGCATTTTCCGCTCCGTTTTGAACATCGGCACCCAGCCCACCACGCCGGGCACCCATTTCATGGCCATCGAGGCCTATTTCCTGGATTTCGACGAAAACATTTACGGCGAACATTTGACCTTGGACCTGATGGCCTACCTGCGTCCTGAACAGAAATTCGCAAGCGTCGAAGACTTGGTCCGCCAGATTGGAATGGACGTGGACCGGGCCCGCAATTACAACGGCAACCACTGGGCGGAATGATTGGCTCCAGTAAAAGCCTGTGGCGAGCTTAAAGAAGTTATTAGTAGGTAGTAGATAGTTGGTAGTAAATGGTGGCTGGTGGTTGCAGCTTCGCTGCCAAATTATTCGGCTCGGCACTAATAGTTATCAGTAGTC
>JABUUR010000022.1 GCA_021443065.1 Fibrobacter sp. | reverse complement strand
GCCTCTGCCTTAGGTGCTGCCGCAGGAGCAACCTGAGTTTCAGCCTTGGGTGCTGCGGCCTGGGCTGCTGCGTTTGCTTCTGCCTTGGGAGCTTCCTTCACTTCGGCCTTGGTGGAGTCTGCCTTGGGAGCCTCTGTTGCAGGTGCTGCTGCAGGTGTTGCTGCTGGGGTTTCCTGGGTTTCTACTGCAGGGGATTCCTTCACCGGAGCCTTCTTTGCTCCCTTGACATGGGGGGCGAATTCGACGCGGTTGTTCTTCGGGTCGGTAGTAATCTTTTTGCCTCTCTTGTCCATTCTGGGCTGGACAATGCGTTTGGTTTCGCCAAAGCCTGCAGCACGGAGGTACTTGGAGGGGACACCCTTCTTGACCAGGTAGTCAACTACGGCCTGGGCGCGGAGTACGGACATTTCCTGGTTGTCTTCCGGAGTCTTCTTGTCGTCGGCATGGCCCTGGACTTCGATGCGCAGATTGCTGCGGGCGACCATGAGTTTCGCCAATTTGTCCATGGCCTTTCTGGAGGCGGAACCAGCGATCTTTGCTGTCCCCTTCTTGAACTTGATCTGGGCCTGGAGCTTTTCAAGGTCTTCGTCCTTGTTGGTGGGGCAGCCCTTGGCATCTACATTGACATCGCTCAAGGTGTTGGGGCACTGGTCCTGAGAATTGAGAACGCCGTCGGCATCGTCGTCGTATTCGCAACCTTCCTCATCGACGACTGCACCCGGATTGCTGTTGGGGCACTTGTCCTTGGAATCGGAAATGCCGTCATTGTCGCTGTCTACTTCGCAACCGTCTGCACCGACCCTCATGCCTGCCGGGGTGGCGGGGCACTTGTCCACCATGTTGGGAACGCCGTCGCCGTCGTCGTCACCAGAGAGTTTGGCCAGGGAGTCCAGCTTTGCTGTTGCTGCTGCGGCTGCGGCTGCAATGGAGTCTGCCTTGGCCTTGTTCCTGGCAGCCTCTTGAGCGGAGGCTGCGGTAATGGAATCCATACGAGCCTGGTTGCGGGCTGCTTCTTCGGCAGAGGCTGCGGTGAGGGAGTCCATGCGGGCCTGGGCCTGGGCGGAGGCAGCGGCGATGGAATCCATCTTGGCCTGGTTCTGGGCAAGTTCCACGGAATCTACAATCTTGAGGGTATCTACGCGGGTAAGGGTATCTACCTTGGCGATGGTGTCGAACTTGGCCACGGTATCTACCTTGGCCACGGTGTCCACCTTGGAAACCGTGATGGTATCGATCTTCAGGTTGCGGATAATGGAATCCAGCTTGGCCTTGGCCAATGCCTCGGAACGGACGCGGACCAGGGAGTCCACATTGACGCCGTTGATACGTTCGTCGCCGCCAAAGCGCCAGGTAAGGGCCACGGCACCGGCGAGGAGCGGGGTGGAAGAGTAGCGGTATTTATTCTTGCGTCCCAGGTCGTCAACCTTGGTGATAATGAAGTCTTCGCTGTTCTTCAACTCGGTATTCTGGTCGTAGGTGATGTTCTTGAACATGCGTGCGGCCATTTCGATACCGGCAGACAGGTCCATATAGTCGTTCAGGTGGACACGGACACCCGGGGTGATGATCATCGGGTCGATGACGGGCTCGATGTAGTACGGTTCGTTGTCCAGTCGCATTTCGCCGGAGAATTCCAGGAAGAAGTCCAGCATGCGGAACGGGACGATGTTTACGCCCGTGCTATATGTAATGACGTTGGACGGAGTCTCGGTGAAAGCGTGGAGGTAACTCAACTGGCCGTTCCAGCGGACTGGTACGTTGAAACTGGTAAAGTCCAGGCTGAAAATCAGGCCGGCGGACAAGGCTGCGTAACCGGAACTGTAAGACATGGTATTCTTGTCGTTCAGGTACCAGGCGTGACGGGGGCGCATACCCACCTTTTCGTCGCCGGTGGGAATGTAGAACTGCCCGATCAAGGCTGATGTGAAAATGGACTTGTTGCCGCCGATGAAACGGACCTTCGTCCAAAGGTCGATGTCACCGATGCCGACACCGGACAGGGAACTGTTGCCGATGTAATTCTTGCTGTCGGTACCGGAGTCAAAGTGGAAGGGAACGCTGAGGCCCACATCCAACCTGTCGGTAAAGCCTACGGAGAAATTTGCAAGGACATCGGCGGAGTAGCCGATTTCATTCAGGTACACGTTCTCTCCGTTGCCACCCTGCATGATGCCGCCGCCGGCAAGGGACCAGGAATCTGCGGAACCGGATCCGTTAACTCCAAAAGAAATGTGCCACTGACCGAGGGTATGGGCGTCAATCTGGTGCATACCGTCGCGACCACCGGATGAACCAGTCTGTGCAAAAGCGGCACTGGCTGCCATCATTGTGGCAAGGGCAATGGTAGCTCCTTTTACGAAGGTTTTGTTTGGTTTCTTCATAGTTCACCTTTTGGTTTATTATAAATCCTTTTTTAATCTAGAATAATGTGTGCGTTTTATCACATATTATTTTTTGTTTATTTCATAAAAACGCAGTGTAAAAAAGCCCTGACGGGAAAACTTTGGTGTTTTTGACGGGGAAAAGCCTGCGACGTTGCCTTGTTCCTTTGGAATTGTTATTTTTAGTGGTGGCTTGGGCTTTTCGGGGATGGAGATCCCGGGTCA
>JABUUR010000335.1 GCA_021443065.1 Fibrobacter sp. | reverse complement strand
CACCCCATCGAAAGTTCCCAGAGCATGGGCCAGAAGAACACCACCCTGGTCATCTGGATTGCAAGCCTTTATGCGGGCCCCGTGGCCGCCATCGCCCCCACCTGCTACGTGGTGTGGCAGAATCTGGTGTTGACCTACATGAGCGCAAAAGTCAAACCGAAGAAATAGGTTTTCTTTTGGTATCTTTTGCTTTATGACTCACGCGGAACTGGTCAAGAATCTTTTTGAAAATCAGGACTTGAAGTACAGGGAATTCCACACGGCCCTGGTGCCGGGGATTCCCCACGACACCTACATCGGAGTGCGGGTGCCGATCTTACGCAAACTTGCCAGGGAATTCTTCTGTACCGCAGGCCCCGGGGAATTGTCCAGGTTCTTGGATTCTTTACCCCATAGGTACTTTGAAGAAAACCATATTCACGCCATGCTTGTGGAAATGATGGGTGACTTTGACGAATGCCTTGCCCGCACGGAACAGTTCATGCCCTACATCAACAACTGGGCAATTTGCGATGGGAAGAAACCGCGGGCCCTGCTGAAAAAGCCTGATGTGTTCCTCGGAAAAACTGCAGGCTGGGTCAAGTCGGATCATCCCTACGTGGTGCGCTTCGGCATCAACATGTTGATGGAATTTTTTCTGGATGAACGCTACAGCCCGAAGTGTTTAAAGTGGGTTGCCGCCGTAGATACTGCAAAGTTCAGGAACCTGCCGGATGGCTCGTTAAACCCTCGTGTATCTGCGGTGACCCCTGCGGGCGTTCCTCTGGCGAACCCTGAATATTACGTGCAGATGGAGGTCGCCTGGTATTTTGCCACCGCCCTTGCAAAACAGTGGGAAGATGCTTTTCCTTACATCGAGTGCTGCAAACTGGACCCCTGGACCCACAACAAGACCATCCAGAAATCCATCGAAAGTTTCCGCATTCCCGACGAGCGCAAGGCCGTCCTCAGAAAATTGAAAGTGTAGTGCCCTATGGAAAATTCGTCCAAAGAGGTTCTGTCAAAAGTTCTGCATCTGCCGTCCTCGGGGCCTTCTGAAAAAGGCCCCCTGAGCGCAGACGTGTACGCGGTTCGTGGCAGGGAATTCTGGTGGATCTTTGACGTGGGCGCCTGCGACGATTCGGTAAAATTCATAAACGGTCTGGAAGGAAAAAAGAACGTGGTCGTTTCCCATTTTCATCGGGACCACTCCTTCAATCTGGATCGCATAGAATTTGAAAATCTCTATGTAGGTCGCGAGACTTTTCTCCACTGCAGCAAAGCATTGCAGGCCCGTCGCGGCATGAACATCGTCGAAACTCCGGTAATCTTTGAAGATGGTATAAAATTTCGCATAGAGGTCATTCCCAGCAGCCATGCCAAAGGCTCCCTTATGTTGACCGTTTATGGCTCCTGCGTATTGGAAGATACATTCGCCTTTCTTGGGGATTCAACGTACCCTATGGTGGGGCGTAACGGCCCCGACTGCTACAATGTGCAACTGCTTAGCGAACAAATTAAATTCTTACGTTGCTGCAATGCGTCACGATTCTTTATGAGTCACCGCCGCCTTGTCCCTCGTGAAAAAGAATCCATATTGCAGGTGCTGGAATCTTACTACGCCCAACGTGAACCTCATAAGAATTTCATTGATGTTGCGCGGTAGAAAAAAAACTGCCGATTGTACATGTCATATGCTTAATTTAATAAACATTATTAAAAAAAATGTTTATTAAATTAAATATTTTTGTTCCAATCAACGAAAAATAATATAATTTTAAGGGAAGAAGAGTGAAAAGTCTTCAACGAAAAAGGAGGGACTTCCGATTGCAGTCGAAAGTCCCTCGGCGAGGAGTTTGGTAACTCATCAGCAAATAAAAAATACCAAAATCCTTTGCCTTCGGTAAACATCAACCGCCCGTAAGGGGCAAAGGACTGGCTTATGTCAGAATTCGATTATTCAAATGGCGGGGCTTATGGAACCCTACCTGTTTCCACGAAACCACAAAATCAACTGGACTCCATTTTGGAGTCCGTTCAAAATATTGAAGCCTTGAGCCTAATTCCGGCGTGGCGTTCGGATTGGAAAAAGAAGCGAGCTTTGGAGGCTTCTCGAATCTTGAGAGATTATGGTGATTATGATGGTTTGCTTTGGAACGTTACATCGGGGGTGGCGGATCCGTTTATGAAGCTTATGACCCGGTGGAAATATCCTGATTATCAAGAAAATTTTTCCCGAAGAGGTCGCTTTGGTTCCCTTTATATTCCTGATTCGGATGTCAGCATAGACATCCCACACTTCAATGCCGCATTGAGTGGATATTTGGATTGTTACAATGATGATTGTGCCATTCCAACGGAATGGGCAAGCTGGGCGGGTGATATGTTCACCTATGCCGCACATCTTGATTCTGTGCGCAAAAATGACGGTCTTGGGTATTTCGCGATTCGTGATTCCGCGCTGAATAATATCGGCGGAAGTCATGAACGATATAGCAAATACTTTGGTTCTAAAGATTTCTACGCTGACATTGATGCCCGAAACATCGCCTCCTTGATTAACAACAGGGGGATGTCCCTTTATGAATCGATGGACAATTATTACAGGCAAAAGGCATTCGACCGATTTGG
>JABUUR010000297.1 GCA_021443065.1 Fibrobacter sp. | reverse complement strand
GCCCAAAGGATGAATATTTTTGCCTTGAAATGCTTTTTTGTGTAAAAAAATCTTCCAATTTGGAATAAAACATTGTGTCTTATTTTGATTTGAAAGCATATATTCAAGTATATGGAACTAGGTAAAGCGAAAATTTTGGTGGTTGACGATACCAAGATGAACATCGAAGTCTTAGAAGGCATTCTTTCTAAGAATTACGAAGTGTGTGTGGCCCTCAACGGTAAAAAGGCCCTGATTCTTGCAGAAAAGGTCAAGCCGGACCTTATCCTTCTGGATGTCATGATGCCCGAAATGGACGGCTACGAAACATTGCGACAAATGCGGGCCAAGGGGCTTGTAGAAAATACTCCGGTCATATTCCTTACCGCCAAGGCCGATGACGAAAGCCAGCAGATGGGGCTTGACCTGGGGGCCGTCGACTATATATCAAAGCCTTTCAATCCGGAACTTGTGAACCTTAGGATCAAGAACCAGCTGGAGTTCAAGCACCAGCGCGACAATCTGCAGGATATCGTCGACGAAAGGACTGTGGATTTGCGCAAGACTCTGGACGTCATGCTGACGACCCTAGGTTCCTTGGCGGAACATCGCGATACAGATACCGGCGAACACATCAAGCGCACCCAGGTGCTTGTTCGCATGCTGGCCGAAAAGCTTAGATACCACCCTCGGTTTGCCGAGTTCATTCCCAATCAGGAGTACATCGACTACTACGCAGACGCCGCCCCGCTCCACGACATTGGCAAGGTGGGCATTCCGGACGAAATTCTCCATAAGCCCGGTCGCCTGGACCCTGACGAACGCGAAAAAATGAGCGAACACCCCCAGATTGGCTACGATGTGCTGATGCGCGCCTCTCGGGAACTGGGAGAACGCCCCTTGATCAAAATTGCAGCCGACATCACCCTTTATCACCACGAACGGTGGGACGGTTTAGGTTACCCCACCAGGAAAGTCGGAGATGATATTCCCGTGGGCGCCCGCCTGATGGCTGTTGCCGACGTTTACGACGCACTTGTTTCACGCAGGCCCTACAAGGAGCCGTTCCCTCACGAGGTGGCCGTAGCCGAAATTGCCAAAGGTAAGGGAACCCAGTTCGACCCCGATGTGGTAGATGCCTTTATGGATATTGAAAGCCAACTGCCATCTATTTACGAAAAATTCAGCGATGCCAAGTAGTGCCACCTGGAGTCCGTATGACGCACAATCCCTTAAATGCGCAACGTAGACGCCTCCGCTGGAAAATTTCGCTTGTCTACTCGCTGCCGCTTCTCTTTGCGGCACTTGTTCTTGTATTCATATTCTACACCTCGGTAAAGAATATGCTCATGATCTCGTCTTACAAGGCTACGGAGACCGTCCTTCAAGACAAGGTGGTGAACGAAATTGACGCGTCCCTTGAAAACTATAAGAACGCATTTATGAACGTAGCCAGGAGAGTGCAGCAGAACATGCCCAAGGAAGCCCAGTCAAGGGCTGTCATGAGCAGGCACTACCAAGGCAACGATGCAATCCTGGATGTTTATTACGGCAACGTTTCCGGTGAATTTATTTCTGGGCGCGGAACAAAGCTTTCCAGCGAAAATGCAGAAATCAGAACAAAGGCCTGGTATCTGGAAGCGTCCAGAAGGCGGGGCCTTGCCTTTAGCGGCCCCACTTTGCGCAACGACATCAAAAAGAACGTCATGACGATTTCTTACCCCATTTGGGACAAGAATAGAAAGTTCCGTGGAGCCGTGGCCGAGGACCTGGATTTGCACAAGATTCGCGTAGCCATGGGCAACCTTGCCCGTGACGAGGGTGGCATTACCGCCCTTATCAGTATGGAGAACGACAACCTCTTTACCTATTTCCCTTATGAAACAAGCCGAGGCAAGGTTGTACAGGATACCGTCAGCGAACTTTTGCAGTTGATCTCGGGCCAGTTCCAGCCGGATTCCCTGACTCCTGGGGTTATTTGTCGCATTGTGCAGGCCAACCAACAGCATCAGAACATGGTGTTCATGATTAGCCCGTTAAAGAATTCCCCGTTTTATGTAGTCCATGTGATGCAGCAGAACAAGGTTTTGGCTGGAATCGAAAGAAACTTGTCGGCAATCATTTTGCTCATTGCCGTTGCCGTTCTTGTAATGATGGGTTTTGCAGCCCTCCTTGCCCATATCTTGTTCAAGAAATTCATCCAAAGGGATCTTGACGACAGCGTCAAATCGAGCACCATGTTCGACACTCTGCTGGGAAGCGACAACTTTAGACTGATCCTTACAAACGATTCCTTCGACATTCTGCATGCAAGCGCCTACATTGTCGATTTCTTGAACAATGGCGAAGATATCAAGGGCGATATTTTGTTCAAGTATTTTCCTACGGACCGATTCAAGAAGTTCGCCCGCCGTGTGGCCCTGGGTGGCGAAATGCTGGCCAGCGAAAGGCGGATTCTTTTGCCGGTTCGTGGCAAGGATGGTGAAATTGCATGGTGGAGCATTGTATTCCAGGTGCTTGTGGAAGACGACGGGGCCATGCGCTACCTGTTCATGATCAACGACGAAACCAGCGGCATCCAGAAGGACACCATCTTGGATACCATCATGCTTTCGGCCGACCACTCCATCTTGATGATTTTTGA
>JABUUR010000155.1 GCA_021443065.1 Fibrobacter sp. | reverse complement strand
GCTTGCCCCGGGGAGCCGGCTGCAACACACTTAGGAACTTGTTCCTTAGTGTGGCTGGTTCCCGTATGGGGAGAATCTATGACAAAAGGGGGGGGGCCGGGTCACGCCTGGGATGACAATGCAAGGGAGATCCCGGGTCAAGCCCGGGATGACAGCGAAATGGGCCGTGATGACAACCGCTCTGTTGTGTGCGTTACATCATAATGAATACAAATGTATACAGGGAGTTGTAAAAAATCGCAAAAAATCCTCTATATTATGTATATATTGGCTAAAAAACAAGGAAAATCAAGATGAAATACCCTCATTTGGCTTTGGCCGCGATGTTATCTTCCTTTGGCCTATTGGCTTGTTCAGACGACCCGAAACCCACTGAAGGTGTCGAGCCGTCATCCAGCGCTACCATTGGTGGCGATATTCCCGTTCCGTCCAGTGCAAGCGAGAGTTCCAGTTCCGCTGTGGTGATGGACGACCCTAACGCCGAAATTCCTACGGTTCCAAACCAGACGGTTACCTTGACTAACGTTTCCCTTTCGGGGGCTGCCGCCGTGGGCCCCATGTACAAGGGCGCAACAGTCAGTGTAACGGGAATCGATCCAAGTACTTTTACTGCAATCGGGACTGCGGCTCAAGCCTCGGTTTCCACCGACAATGGCGATTACAGCCTGTCCGGTTCCGTAGGGTCTCCCTATGTGACTGCGACCGCCACAGGATCTTACTACAACTACATTCTTGACACAAAGTACGGCCCTGTCACCTTGGATGCCGTCACTAACGTCGCCGGACGTACAAATCTGAATGTCAATGTACTTACCCATATCGAGGCCGCTCGAGTCAAGATGCTGGTCACGACCTTTGGAATGACCTTCAACGATGCAAAGGTCAAGGCTGAAAAAGAAATTCGTTTGGCCTTTGGCTTGCCATCGGATTCCACCTTGTTCGAAGATATTTCCCTTTCGACAGAGAGCCAGGCAGGTGCAAACCTTATGGCCGTGACTACCGCCCTCATGGGCGAACTTGACGGTACCACCTTCAGCACGTACTTGAACTACATCAGGGACGATATTGCCATTGACGGCGTTTGGGACGATGAAGTGGTCAAGGCGAAGTTTGGCGACGATGCCTACGCCGTTTTTGTTAATTCCGCAGTGCTAATGCTAAAGTCTTACACGGACCAGTCTGTTTCTTACTTTGAAAATGAAATCGTCGGCTTCTGGGGTGCTCAATATGGCCTAGGTTTCTGCACCGAAGAGGGTACCCTTGCCAATTGCTCCAATGTCAATAGTGTCAATGCGGGCAAGACCTTCATGTGTTCCAATGGAAAATGGGGCCTGGCTACAGAAGAGATATTGAAAAGCATTGCGTTGGTTCCCATTCTGGGTGAATGTAACAGTGCTGTCGAAGGCACCATGAAACAGCACGAAGGTGTCTATTACGCCTGCAAAAAGAATTTCTGGGTTGTTGCCAGCGCCGAAGACATTGCAAACTCCCTTATTTCTGCAACAGCAGGGGCTTGCGATGACACCAGGTACGGCAATGTTCAGACCCATGAATCGCAGTACTACGTCTGCGTGCCTCCCGTATGGACAAAAACAACCCACAAGCCTGTTGATTATTCCAAGGGCAACGCCATGAATAAAAAACTGGGCAAGGGCATGAACTTCGGTAATTCCTGGGAAGCCCCCAGTGCAGATGACAGCGGTTGGAGCAATCCCATTGACGACGGTGACTTTGCCGTAATCAAAAATGCGGGCTTCAATTCTGTCCGTATTCCTGTGCGCTGGTATTCCGGCGTGGATACCAAGATCAGTGGTGTAAAGAAGGATGTGGATTTGGCTATTGCCCAGGGCTTGACTGTGGTTATCAACTACCATCACTATGAACCTATGCACGAGGCCGCAAAGAGTTATCCTAACGGAAACTATCCTTCTGTAAAACAGGAATACCTGAATGTTTGGAAACGTGTTGCCCAGACCTTCTCCTCCTATTCCGCCGACAAGCTTGTCTTTGAAATTTATAACGAACCCCGCGGTATTTCTCAGGAGGCTGTGGATGACATTATGCTTTCGGCTTACGAAGTAATCCGTGCGGCTGCTCCTAACCATACCATTATGTTCGAAGGAAACGAATATTCGAAGTTTGCCCAGATTTCCAAGGTGAAGTTGCCCGAAGACGGTAACATCATCTTCACGGGGCACTACTATGAACCCTATTCTTTCTCCCACCAGGGCTCTCACAGCAGCGACGGCTCTTGCAAGGGCGATGCAGCCTACGGCAACAAGGCCGCCTCCGACATGAAGGACTATGTGGACCGCGCCCTCATCGCCTATCCCGACATCAATGGTGGTCACGTTCCCTTGAACATGGGCGAGTTCGGTATCGCCAAGGTGTGCAACGTCTCCGACGCAAAGCGTACCCAGTGGACAAAACTTACTGTGCAGGCTGCCGAGGCCAACGGTATGTCTTGGCACTACTGGTGCTTCAAGAATTGCGGTGGCTTTGAAGCCTACAGCGGCAGTTGGATGAGCGGATTCCTGAATGCCTTTGGGTTGCAATAGAATGACGATGCAAGGGGCATAGCCCCTTGGATCCCGCTTCGGGAAATCCTTCCGCTGTCATCCACTGCGTGGACAAGTCTTTCTAAGCGCTAAAGCGCTAAGAAATGCTT
>JABUUR010000020.1 GCA_021443065.1 Fibrobacter sp. | reverse complement strand
AATGGTAGCACAACAGATTCTGACTCTGTTTGTCTAGGTTCGAATCCTGGTAACTCAACGAAAAGTCCCTCCGAGATGGGGGACTTTATTGTTTTATGTGGAGCAATGCGTTAAAAGTCTATTTTCGGCGGACGTTAGTCTTTTTTCTATGTTTGAAGGATGATGGAATTCTTTGACTACTACGAAAAACTGTACGGCGAGCGTTGGCCTGGGCTGCTTTCGGCTCTGAGGGGCGAGGGCAGGGCAACGAAATTGCAGTTTGGAGACAATCTGGAGCCTTATTTTCTGGACGAGGCCTCGGTTTTTGCTGCAGAAGCCCTTGGCGTGGAGCCGGGGATGGACGTCTTGGACATGTGTGCTGCCCCTGGCGGAAAGACTCTTGTAATTGCGTCTAAACTGACGGGGGAGGGGTCGTTGCAAAGCAACGACCGGTCTTTTGACCGCAGAATGCGCCTCAATCGGGTGATTGAAGAATCGTTGCCGGAATCCTGGCGCGGCATAATCAAGGTGACTGGCTATGACGGTATGAAATTCGGACTCCATAGGAAGGAATGTTACGATCGCATTTTGCTGGACGCCCCTTGTTCTTCGGACAGGCATGTATTGGCGTCGCCGACGCACCTGTCAGAATGGTCCAGCAAGCGTGTAAAGCGGCTTTCCGTGGAACAGGGGGCTTTGCTCGCCTCTGCGGTAGATGCCCTGCGACCGGGCGGCTTTCTGGTGTATGGAACCTGTGCCCTTTCCCCTATGGAAAATGATGATGTGGTCAGGAAAATACTGAAAAAAAGACCATCCATGGAATGTGTTGAAATTTTGGGTCTATTGCCCGGTGCAGACCGCACAGAATTTGGTGTCCACATCCTTCCGGACCGTTCCGAAGGCCGTGGGCCGATTTATTGTGCAAAAATGAGGAAAATTAAAGACTAAAGGGGCTTTGGCTCCTTTTTTTATGTATCTTTCTTTACATGTTAAAGAAGATTTTTATTGCTTTTTCGTTTTTAGGCGTAATCTCTTTTGCACAGGAAGGAGACGATTGGACTGCTGCGGAATCTGCGGAGTCCGCAAGTGCTGAAATGGATGGGGGAGTTGCAACCGAGGCTCCTGCACCTGAGGTTTCTCCGGCGGCCCCGGCTGGTGACGCTGCAACCTCGACTGGTGTGGAGGTTTCGTCGGCGAAAGTTCAGATAGACTCTGCAAAACTTGCCCCGGCTGCCCCAAAGAGCAGGGATGTTGCCGTTCGCTACTGGGTTAACGGCGATTCCGTAGAACTGGAAGCGATTTTCGTGAAAATTGAAAAAGATACGGTATACCTGAAGAAACCTACAGAAAAGCAGATGAAACGCTTTGCCCGACTGGCCGATGAGGCCAATGCGGAACTCCAGAGGACCAACGGACAGCAGGTGGAGGAACCCGAAGAAGACTATGACGAGGAAGTTGAAATCAAGAAGGATACCTCCGTTATCATGACCGATGAGGTCAAGGAATCTGTGGCGGCCCAGTCCCAAGAAACTGCGGAGCCGGTGGCAGAAGATGACGGTTCCGAAGACGACCTTGAAACGGCCTTGGCCAAGGAAGATGAACGAAAGAAAATGGAAGAAATCGCCAAGGTGGAAGAAGAAATCCGCCAGCGCGAAATCCAGGACAGCATTGCCGCCGATGCTGCAAACCCCTTTATCAAGATTTATCGTCTGGACTTGAAGCGCCTTTACAACTTGGAAGACGAGGTGATGATCGACCTTTCTCTCTCCGATTACGTTGTTCCCGAAATCATTGAGAAGGAAGAAACCATCGAACTTTATCCGGCGGGTAGTGCCAATTTGCTGGTGGTTTCGGAACCTGCCGCCTGTTCTCTTTTTGTAAACGGCATTCCTCTTAAGCAGGTCGCTCCGGATACCATCAAGAACATCAAGCCCGGCAAGTACACTATTTCTGTAATGCAGGTCCTTAAGGATGTGGAATGGTGGGGTTCTACCGTGGTCCGCATCAACAAGGACAGCCTGAACAAGGTGACTATACCGGTGCTTCGCCCCTCTACCCGTTTGACCTTGAATACGGACCCCGAAGCGGTGGAAGTCTTTGTGAATGAAGAACCTACGGAATATATAATGCCCCATTACATTACAGACAAAGTTGTGGAAAATATCCAGCCTCAGGTAGGGACGACGATTTATCTGCGCAAGGTGGGGTATCGGGATACTTCCGTGACCATGGAAATCAAGCCCTATATGCCTAACCTGGTGAATGTGGAAATGACCCCTGTGTTGGACGACCTTGACTTTATCCAGGCGCAGAACGAGTTCAACAACAGGCGCAGCAAGCATCACATGGGCCGCATGATGGCCTTTGCCTCCATTGCCCCCATTGTGGCTGGCGGAGTCCTGTGGCTTTTGGCGGAACGTGACTGGAGCCAGGCTGCCGACATCAAGCATGCCTACAACAATCTGGCGGCGTTCGAAAGCGACGATACCAAGCAGATGGTAAAGGACAACCATCGTCTAAACGACAACGGCGATATTAAGGCTGTCATCGGCGGTGGTCTTGGCTTTGTGGGCATCGGCCTGTTGACTGTGGGCCTTATCTTTGCCTTCTAGCTTTTTATCTTCCCGGCCTCTCTCTAACATGTCATCCCGGTCTAAGCCTGCCCCGGACTTGATCCGGGGCGCCGGGAT
>JABUUR010000332.1 GCA_021443065.1 Fibrobacter sp. | reverse complement strand
TCGGCGACTCCGCCGCGGTTTACTACAACCGCCCCATCCACAAGGATTCGCTGCCCACCTTCCTTTGCTTCCTATGGGATTCCTCTTCTGCAAAGATGCTCAATCCCTACAAATTGAAAATTTCCAACAAGGAATCTGACAAGGAAATGCTCTGCAACGACTATGTGGAAGGCTCCGATATTTCCTGCGCGGGTAAACCTGACTCCCACGGCTATTGCACCGCTCGCATTGATGTTGGCGCCCTGAAGCTCTCCTCCGGCCCCAAGACCGGCGGTAACGGCACCGTCCAGTCCTGGGCCAAGTACAAGGATAATGGCAAGGAAGTGACCCAGAGCTTTACTAGCGTTCTCGTTGACCGCATGGCTCCGATTATCGTATCTGCCAGCATAATCAAGGCTGGCGAAAATAAGAATCGCATAATTCTGGAAATGTCTGAATCGGTCATAAACAAAAAATCGGCGAAAAGCTCTTTCACCTTCTACTTGAACTCTGCAACGTCGCTCACCGAAAAACAGCGGTTGAAGTCCGATGTGTCCGCCCTGGATGTTTCCGACAGTTCCTCCCACATTGTCGCCGTTTATGACGGCAAGGGCAATACTCCCCATGCCGGTGATTATATTCGCCTTAGGGGCGATATTGAAAATGTGTACTGGGGCGATGGCGTGATTGATGTTGCTGCCGGCGATACTCTGCGCGCCGAAGGTGATGCCAAATATAACTGGAACGCTCCCACCGCCTACAACAGCACGAAGCGCCTGCCCTCTCCCTGGGTGCGTATTTCCGAGGGGGATGAATCCTCCTACTTTAATAAACCCAGCTTCCGAATTAAAATGGTTGCTCCGTTTACTTTTGCCATTGTATTTGATGATAGCGATTATTCAGGAAAGTCCTATGCGGTCTACGATATTCTTGGCCATGTTGTAAAACGTGGCATGGTTAATGCAAATTCCGTAGTGACTGTCCCTAGCAAGGGAACGTATGTGGTGAAAGTGAGTCACCAATCGCAACTCATCAGATTTGAGTAAACTTTAAAAACGGTTGCATCCGTCAGTTTTAGAAAATCATGTAAAACAAAAAGGACCGCGTTTAAGCGGTCCTCTTTTGTTTTGGCTGAAACAGCTCAACGTTGCTTGCGTGCAACTGTTTTCATTCTGTTCAGTCTGAGATTTTCGCGAAGGCTTTACTTGATTCCGGCGGCCTTTTTCAGAGCTGCTGCCTTGTCGGTCTTTTCCCAGGTGAAGCGCTTGCCTTCGCGGCCGAAGTGGCCGAGGGCTGCTGTCGCCTGGTAGCCGGGCTTGCGCAGGTCAAGCATCTTGGTGAGGCCTGCGGGGGAGAGGTCGAAGAACTTGGGGAGCAAGGCTTCGATTTCGCGGTCGCTGATTTTACCGGTGCCGAAGGTGTTCACCAGGACGGACACTGGCTTGGAGTAACCGATGGCGTAGGCCACCTGGACTTCGCAGCGGTGGGCAAGGCCTGCTGCCACGATGTTCTTTGCTACGTAGCGGGCTGCGTAGGCTCCGGAACGGTCAACCTTGGAGGGATCCTTGCCGCTGAATGCGCCGCCACCGTGGCGACCCATGCCACCGTAGGTGTCCACGATGATCTTACGACCGGTAAGGCCGCAGTCGCCGTGGGGGCCGCCCACAACGAACTTGCCGGTGGGATTCACCAGGTAGCGTGTATTCTTGTCCAGAAGTTTTGCAGGAATCACTTTCTTGATGAGCTTTTCGATGATTTCCTTTTCAATGGTCTTGTGCTTCAGTTCCTTGCCGCCTACGAACTCGTCGTGCTGGGTGGAAATGACCACGGTGTCCACGCGGACGGGCTTGTCGTTTTCGTCGTACTCCACGGTGACCTGGGACTTTGCATCGGGACGCAACCACTTGATTTTGCCCTTTTCCCGGAGGTTCTGGATTTCTTCCATGAGCTTGTGGGCAAGGCTGATGGGAAGCGGCATCAGTTCCTTGGTCTCGTTCACGGCGTAACCGAACATCATGCCCTGGTCGCCGGCACCCTGCTTGTCGTCTTCCTTGCCTTCGGCAGCCTTGGCGTCCACACCCTGGGCGATGTCGGGAGACTGTTTGTCCATGGCCACGAGAACGGAGCAGCCCTTGTAGTCGAAGGCAAGTTCCGGATTGTCGTAGCCGATACTTTTGATGGTCTTGCGGGCGATCTGCTGGTAGTCGATGACCGCCTTGGTGGTGATTTCGCCGGAGATGACCACGAGGCCGGTGTTCACCAGGGTTTCGCAGGCTACGCGGCTTGCGGGGTCCTGTGCAAGGCAAGCGTCCAGGATGGCATCGGAAATCTGGTCGCAGACTTTGTCCGGGTGGCCCTTGGACACGGATTCAGAAGTAAAAAGGTAATGTGCCATTATTGGCTCCTATTGTTAACAGCACCGAAAAGATGTCGCATTTTTGACGATCCCAAGCGCTGAAAAAACGTTTTTCTGTTTTCTATGCATAAATGTACAAAAATGCATAGAGTTTGACTACCTCTTTTGAGAAAAGGTTGGCTGCGATGCTGTTTGGAGCAACGAAACAAGGACTTCCTGCGGAGAAATCCCGGCTCCTCGGATCAAGTCCGGGGCAGGCTTAGGTCGGGATGAAGAGATTGCCTTGGACCCTATCGTTTCGCTACGCTACACTCCAGGGTGACAAAGGGTGGAAAACAG
>JABUUR010000181.1 GCA_021443065.1 Fibrobacter sp. | reverse complement strand
GTAGACGTAGTTCTGGGGGTCGTCCTTCAGGAACACGCCCGGGGCGTTCTTGAGGGCTGTGCGGATTTCTTCCACAGAGACCGGTTTTTCGGTTTCGAACCACACGGATTCGGAATGGGAGCGCAGAGAACTGACTCGAACGCAAGTTGCACTGGTGCGTACGTCGGAGTGCATGATCTTGCGGGTTTCGTTGAACATCTTCATTTCTTCCTTGGTGTAGTCATTCTCGGTCATCTTGTCGATTTGGGGAATGACGTTGTATGCCAGCTGGAAGGGGAACTTGCTGATGTGTGTGGTGGATCCCGTTTCAAGGATGTCCTTGTACTGCTGCTGGAGTTCTTCCATGGCGACGGCACCTGCGCCGCTGGCACTCTGGTAAGAAGAAACACGAATCTTCTTGATGTGGGAAATCTTTTCGATGGGGTTAAGAACCACCACCATCATGATGGTAGTGCAGTTGGGGTTTGCGATAATGCCGCAACCGCCGTTTTCGGCCTTGTGGAGAGGAATGTCCGCTGCGTTCACTTCGGGAACCACCAGGGGGACGTTGTCCATCATGCGGAAATAACTTGTGTTGTCCACGACAACAGCACCGTTTTCCACTGCGATGGGGGCGAATTCCTTGGAAACCGCGGCACCTGCAGAAGAGAGCACCAGGTCTACGCCCTTGAATGCGTCTGCGCAGGTCAGTTCAACCTTCAACTTTTCACCCTTGAAGGAAAATTCCTTGCCTACGCTACGTTCGGAAGCGAGAAGCTTGAGGTTTTGGAGAGGGAAATTGCGTTGTTCCAAGATGGAGAGCAGCTCCTGGCCTACGGCACCGGTGGCGCCCATGATGGCTACGTTACGAATCATAATGCTGTGATCCTTAATTTTCGTTCTCAGCGCTATCCGGCTGAGGTTGGTTGTTTGTTTTTAAATTCTCGATGTTGTTCCAGAAACGGTTCAGTGCGGCATTCATCTGGGCAATCTGGTTGCGGGCCTGTTTGTACTGCGTCAGTTGCTCTTCGGGGTCTTCGCGGAGAGTATAGTCGTACAGGGAGTAGGCTGCCAAGCGCACACAATCGCTTGCCTGGATAAGTTCGGAATGGGCTTCCGCAGCACTATGGGGGTGGTACAGCCCCATCACCTTGCGGTTAAGAGCCGTGGCATTGTTGTTGATAGCCAACGCCTGGCTGCTGCGCACTTCGCGGTCGGATTCAGAAATGTTGGAGGCCAACGGCTCGAACTCGTCGATGGTGTTGGTAAGTTCACGCATGCGCTGAATGAGGATTTCGGCATTGGAAACATAACTGCCAATCCGTTCCTGAGCCTGAGAATCCTTTACCGAACCGTTGGAGACGGTTGTCTGGGATTTTGCCTTTTTCTGGTTGGGAATGATTTTTCCGCCGGTGCCGTTCTCGAAGGATTGAATGTAATCCTGATACTTGGCATTTTGTACGGCCTGCTCGTAGGTGGTGTACTGCGCAACCGGAAGCAGCGTGGGGCGGTCCCAGTAGGCGATTCCCAGAAAGCCTGCAAGCATGAATACCATAAGGAATATGTTGCCCACCTTTGTAGCCAGGTCTTCACTTCGGATGGCAAAGATAATCCCGAGGAAGAACATACTTGCAAAAGAGACCAGCAGGGCTCCGTCGTAATTGTAGGTGATGTAACTGTTCTTTGCGAAATAGAACAGGCAGTCCATTGCCACAATCATTAGGGAGAGTATGGCCCCGACAATCTTTTGGGTACGGGTGTATGCAGCCGCCGACTGAAGAATCGCCGTAAAGGTGATTCCCAGGGGCAGCACCAACATCAATGCAATTTCTGGAATCTGTGAACTCATTGACTAGAAGGGGAGGTCTTCGTCGCCTTCGGGCATGGGGGCGTCGTATGCCGGGGCGCTAGACTGGCTGTAGTTGTTGGACTGGTTAAAACTGTTGCTGTTCTGGTTGTAGTTGCCACCCTGGTAGTTGCCGCCATTCTGGTTGCGGGGGGTCAACAGTTGGAAGGTGTCCAGGTTGACTTCGGTGCTGTAACGCTTTTGACCGGTGGTCTGGTCGGTCCAACTGCGGTTGGTGAGGGTGCCTTCGATGTAGAGGGTCATGCCCTTGTGGACGCCCAGGCTTTCCATGGTGTCGGCTACCTTTCCCCAACCCACGATATTGTGCCAGTCGGTCTGCTCGCGCTGTTCGCCGTTGTTGTCGCGGTAGCGGCGAGAGGTGGCCAAGGAAAAGGATACGCGCTTGCGGCCGGTGGGGCCAGCGCTGATAACGGGGTCCTTACCAATGTTACCGATGAGCATCACTTTGTTTAAATATGCCATAAAAATAATCCTATTTTAGTTTTTTATTCTGGGCACAAAGATAACAAAAAAGGGTGTCACAAAAGTGTCAATTTTTAAATTATGGCAAAATCTACGGTTAAAACGCGATTTTGCAAACAATAGGCGACATTCTTAACCGCAAATAGCTATTTTAGACCAATCACCAACCATCAACCACCGTTTACTTACTGCCATGGTCACTCTCGCTCTCTCCAATTTCGAAAAGTCTTTCCCTACAGCCCTTCGCGGCAAGCGCCTTGGCGCAGTCCTCCACCCGGCCTCCGTTTTGCCAGACCTGCGCTACACCCTGGACCTGCTTAAGGAATACGACGGCAAGTTATTTAAGTTGTCTGCACTGTTCGGCCCCCAGCACGG
>JABUUR010000042.1 GCA_021443065.1 Fibrobacter sp. | reverse complement strand
GGCCGGGATGACAAGCTGTGGTGGATCCTTCTGTCGCAGGCTCCTTCGGGATGACAACATGAGCGTGGCTACTTCTCCAGAACACGGCCGGGGGTCGTTGTTCTTGGGCGGACAAGCGAGGCGTAAAATGCGGCAAAGCGACAATTTTACGGTCAGGCCATACTGGCAGGTCTTGGGGGACCTGTGGGCATAAATGTAGATTTTTTTACATTCAACTAGAAGACTTTATTCGTATGACACAGCACAAAATGTGACAAAACGCAAGAAACCCAGCGCGGTGGTCCGAGACATTCAAGTGGGGGGGGGCCGGGATGTTTTACGGTTCTTTTACAAAGTCACCTCCGCCCAAACGAACACCTTTTCTATGTTCCTACCCGAACATTACGAATCGTCTCTATAACACTCGTGAAAAACAAGTGTTTTTTCTTTTTCAAAAAGGAGACACACGAACTTTAAAGATATGGCCGAGGGCCGGGGACAGCCAAAAAGGCCCCGATTCGCACCGGGGTCTTTTTTGGAATTAGAAGAGAACAAGTGTGCCTCCAACCTTTTCCTACCGCAACGGTTCGATCAGGCATCCCCTCTCAAGAACCAGGAATAGGTTGGAGGCACATCAATAATATACCCCCGATTTTGCCGCGGGGGAAAAATTTCTTGAAACGAGCCGTTCCCAAAAAGAACGTTCCAACATGTAATACTGCACCGTGGTTTACTTTGCCTTCGACTTGGCTTCGCGCCAAAGTTGCTGCAGCCTTTCCGGTGTTTCGTCCTTCATTTCCTTGCCCTCGACACGGGCCAGTTGCTCTACCATGCGAAAACGGCGTTCGAACTTGCTGTTGGCCCGTTCCAGGGCCAGAGCGGCGTTGAACCCGCAATGGCGAGCCACGTTCACCAGACTGAACAATATATCGCCAAATTCATCTTCCATGCGGTCTACATTGGGATTTTCTGCAGATGCCGCTTGAAATTCTTCGCGAAATTCGCTAAATTCTTCGTAGGCCTTGTCAAACACAGGTTCAGCCTCCACCCAGTCGAAACCAACCTTGGCTGCACGGCGCTGAATTTCCTGTGCACGGGCCAGAGTAGGCATGCTCTTGCTGACCTTGTCCATGGCGGACTTGCCAGCCATTTGTAGATTATTCTTTTCCGCAGCCTTGATGCGTTCCCAGCGGCCAGGGACTTCGCTTGCGTCGTCCACTTTGGCACTGCCAAACACATGGGGGTGACGTCGGACCATTTTTTCGCAGATTCCCTGAATCACGTCGTCAATGGAAAAATCACCGTTTTCCCTGGCCACCTGTGAATGGAATACAACCTGGAACAGGACATCTCCCAGTTCCTCGGCCATGTGGACCTTGTCGTTTGCCTGGGCCGCGTCTATGTATTCGTGGGATTCTTCCACTAGATAGGGCAACAGGGACTGGTGGGTCTGCTGTCTGTCCCAGGGGCAACCTTCCGGAGAACGGAGGGTGGCCATGATTTTAACAAGATCGTCAAAGGAGTATTTCATATGTGCAAAGATAGAAACCTTCTTCCAGAGGATTTCCCCCTGAGTCTGGCAGAGTCCAGGCTCCGCCCCAGGCAATTGTTCTACCGCGGCACACTCCCGCCCAAAGACGCCACGGGCATTGCCATGGTGGGCACCCGCAGGCCTAGCCGCAACGCCCAGGAACTATGCCGCCGTCTGGTAAACTCGCTGAAAGGTACAAACGCCGTGGTAGTTTCGGGGCTTGCCCAGGGAATCGACAGTTTCTGCCACCAGGCAGCCCTAGAGGCAGGCGTAAAAACCATTGCGGTCATCGCACAGGGTCTGGAAGCTCCCCTCACCGCCGAACGGGCGGAACTTGCAAAAAAAATTGTTGCCGCAGGGGGAGCTATCCTTACCGAATACCAAGGAAACACGCCCTCCTACAAGGGAACATTCCCCGCACGGAACCGCATTATCAGTGGACTGAGCAAGACGGTGGTGCTGGTACAGAGCAAGGAAAAAGGCGGTGCCATGATCACGGCGGACTACTGCCTGCAAGAGAGCAAACTTCTTTTGGCCGTTCCCGGGGAATTTGACAACGAAACCGCCCAGGGACCCAACCTGTATCTGGACCAGGGGAAGGCCAAGCCCGTATTCAGACCCGAAAGCCTTAGGCTCTTGGCAGGGCTGCCCCTTGTAAAATCCGAGGCGCCAAGCCTGCGGCAGTTGGAAAAGTGCGGGTGCAACATTTCACCGGAGGCGGCAGGTTTTTTTCACCGATTCAACGGTTTCCGTAAGACTTTTTCTGAAATTCAAGAAGAATGTAACTTTAAGATTGGCAACATTTTAGCTATATTAACAGAGCTAGAGATTGCAGGTCTTGTACAGACCAGTGACAATCTGCAGTTTTATTTCAACGGATCGGATTAACGTGAACAAGCGTCTTTTCATTTTTGCATGCCTCGTCATCATCGCGATCATTGCGATGATTTCGCAACTTTTCTTTGGAAAGAACAGCCTTAGCCACCAGAGGCGTGTCGCCCGGGAAATCGCGGTGTACCAGGCAAAAATCGACTCGTTGGAAAAGCAAATCGAAATCCGCAACCTGCAAATCGAGCGATTGAAGGGGGATTCCCTCTACAAGGCAGAAATACTGCGCACCCGTTACGGAATGAGCCAGAAAGACGAAAAGGTATTCCAGTTCGTCAAGGAAAAGTAGTCTTT
>JABUUR010000411.1 GCA_021443065.1 Fibrobacter sp. | reverse complement strand
TTCGGCGCCGCCAAGTGCTACGACCTTGAAGTCTACGCTCCTGTAGAAAAGAAGTGGCTGGAAGTTTCCTCTTGCAGCAACTTTGAAGACTACCAGGCTCGTCGTGCAAACATCAAGACGAAGATTAACGGCAAGAACACCTTCATCCATACGCTGAACGGTTCAGGCCTTGCCACTCCCCGCGTGATGGTGGGCATCTGCGACAACTACCAGCAGAAGGACGGCTCGCTCCTGATTCCCGAAGTGCTTCGCCCCTACATGGGCGGCATGGAAAAGATCGAGCCCAAGAAGTAATTCTTTCAACTTCAAGAAAGGATAAGCAATGAACATGAAGTTGATTTCTGCAGTTGCAGCCCTGGCGGTTTCCGTGGCTGTGGCACAAGAGGCCAATGATTCTGCGGTTGCAGTGCAGGAGCCTGCAGTTGATTCCAACGCGGTCGCCGTCGAAGCCATGGTTGCTTCGTCGGAGGCTGAATCGGCCCCCAAGGCGGAGGAACCAGCGACGGATTCTTCAAAGGTCGCACCCCCTTCTCCGGAGGTTGCTTCGGAAAAGGTAACCAGCACTCCCAACTTCGATGTTCTACGTAGCCGTGCCTACAATATCGTCGAAAACCAGGCCGCCGCTGCAACCATTGCAGACAACCTGGGCAAGCCTCACGAGATGCACGGCAGTAAACTTGTTTACCTGGAACCTTCCCTTGAATACGCCGCCGTTGCATTCGGCGAAACAAACACCTACTTTCTCAGTTTCCAGAACACCACCGGAAGCCACGGGCTGGTTTCGGCGGGCCTTGCAACCGCTGCCTTCGGTGTAGAAATCTACGCCGCAATCGGCAAGACCTGGACCTTGCGTGACGAATCCAACCGGGATTACAGCGAATCAAACGTAGAGGCTGGTGACGAAATCGGAGCCATATACTCCATGGGTTTAGGCGACCTGGACCTTACGGTTTCTGCCGACTGGCTCACCACGTCCTACGAGTCTTCTACAAACACCGATGTAAATTCATCAAAGAACCATTTTGAAAACGAAAAGGATTACTGGGACCTCAGGGTAAAGGCCGCCGTAAGTAACACGCCAAGGAAGAACAAGGTTTTCGCCTGGTCTGCGGGTTTATCGTTCCTACGTCACAACCTTACCGAAAGGACCCTCGACGAGGATGAAGAAACCTTGAAGGCCTCGCTGGATTCCCGTATAGAAATCGAGCCTTCCTTCAACGTGGGCCTGGAGATTCTCAAGGCGAACAACGCCCGGGTACTGCTGGGCTTGAACACCCGAATCCCCTTTGCAATTTTCGACAACATCGAGAACAAGAAGAATTACACCCGCAGAGACCACCTGAGCGTAGGCGTCATAACCAGGCCCAACATTCTGGCAGAACTCGCCTTGAACGACAACTGGCTGCTCTTTGGCGGCGCAAGTTACCGTTGGAACGTTTTCGCCACAGAATACCTCTACGAGGCCGATTCCGACATCAACGCATTCGCCATGAAGTCCGGCACGGTCAATGTGGACGCAGGCGTGCGTTTCCAGTACAAGAACTATGCGGTGGAAGCGGCCATCAACAACGCATTCTTCAACAATCCGCTGGCAGGTTTCAACGGCAACACCTTCATCGCAAACTTTGGCGGTTTCATCCACTTCTAATGGGGGCGTAAAATGAAAAAGATCATTACCGCATTTCTTTCTGTAGCGGCAGTTTCTGCGTTAATCGCCTGTAGCGCAGACAGCGTTGCAAGCATCGACTCTACCGACGTGGGCCCCACGGGAGTCGTAAGCAACAAGAAAGACGACAAGGTTGTAACATCCAACGACAAAAACGGCGGTTCTTCCAAGGAGAAATCCAGCAGTTCCTCGGCAAAGTCCAGCAGTTCGGCAAATTCAAGCAGCTCTTCCGCCAAGTAAGCAAAAATATGGTCCTGAACGTCATCTGGCTTGTATTCTTTTTCGGAGCATTCATCGCCTGCATGGTGCAGTGGATTGCCTTTGGCGACAGCGGAATCTTCAACAAGGCTATCCTTGGTGCATTCGACATGTCCAAGACCGCCTTCGAAATCGCCATAGGCCTTACCGGGATTTTAAGCCTTTGGCTGGGTATTCTGAAGATTGGCGAAAAAGCAGGAGCCGTCCAGATTTTGGCAAAACTGGTGCAGCCCTTGTTCAGCAGGCTATTCCCGGAAATTCCCAAGGGCCACCCCGTGGTAGGCACAATGCTCATGAATATCAGTGCCAACATGCTTGGCCTAGATAACGCAGCCACTCCCATGGGCCTCAAGGCCATGAAGGAACTTCAGGAATTGAACCCCAACGAGGACAAGTCCGTAGCAAGCGACTCCCAGATTATGTTCCTGGTGCTGAACGCCAGCGGCCTTACCTTGATTCCCGTAAGCATCATGACCTACCGCGCCCAACTCGGTGCGGCAAACCCCAGCGATGTCTTTCTGCCCCTGCTGCTATCCACGTTCTTTAGCACTATTGCAGGCATTGTCGCCTTGAGTTTTTTCCAAAAAGTAAAATTGAAGGACCCGGTCACCGTCGCCTGGCTGGGCGGACTTTCGGCATGCGTCATTGCCGTGATGGTCTATTTCAGCCACCTGACAGCCGAAGCCATCGGCACCTCCAGCCTCCTCATCAGCGGCCTTGCGCTGTTCGGTGTCATCATTGCATTCCTTGCCCTCGCCTGCTACCGCAG
>JABUUR010000301.1 GCA_021443065.1 Fibrobacter sp. | reverse complement strand
CCTGCCATAGCCCAGGTGCCGGTTTTCCCCTTCACCAACGGTGCCGAACTTTTGGCCTGCGCCGGCCTGGGCGTTCTTTGTTTTCCGTTTTCCTACTTGTACGTTCGCTGCTATAACGAGTCCGAAACTCGGTTTGCCAAATGGAGCGTGCCCCAATGGATTAAGCCTGCATTAGGGGGCGTGGGTGTTACCGCAGTCATCTGGGCATACCCCGAGGTGGCCGGAGGGGGCTTCGAATTCATTACCGATGTCATGCACCACATGATGCCCCATACGGTGTTTGGCGTTTTTGTTTTGCTTGCCATAGTCCTTGCGAAAATCATTGCCACGGCCTTGACTGTTGGCTCCGGTGGTTCCGGCGGGGTGTTCGGCCCCTCCCTGTTTATCGGGGCGGTCCTTGGTGCTGCCTTTGCGGGCACCATAGAATTAATCGCTCCCGGCGCCCTGCGTAATCCGGAAATGTTCATCTTGGTGGGGATGGGGGCGTTCTTTGCTGGGGCGGCCAAGGCTCCTATCGCAGGGGTGGTCATGGTCTGCGAAATGACCGGCAGTTACAGTCTGCTTCCGGGCCTCTTGATTGCCGCAGTGATGCATATTGCGTTCTCGCGCCCCTGGAGTATTTACAAGAGCCAGGTCCAGAACAAGTTTGCATCTCCTGCCCATCGGGGCGACATAGACCAGGACATTCTTCGCATTACAACCGTAGGCGATGTCATTGAACATTGTGAAATGAAGGTGCTCCGGGCAGAAGATTCCCTGGCCGATGTTCTAAAGGACATCGAGGTGAATTATGTTTACCCCGTATTTGAGCAGGGGAGATACATTGGGCTTTTGGATATGTCCGTTGTAAAGACCGCCTACATTTCCTCTCCAGACTTGATACAGCATTTGCTGATTTCGGACTGTACCGTTATCGCACCCATGCTTACGGAATCTACGGATTTGCATACCGCATTACGGATTTTCGTGAATAACGAGGTCCAGGAACTTTGTGTAAAGAATGAAAGTGGCGAGGTCATTGGAACCTTGAGTCACGAGGCAATTCTCAGGGCCTACGACAACATTGTAAACCAGGCGAAGATGTGAACGGTACGTTGCGCAATTTTGGGACTTTTGTAACAGCGCGGTTCAATTAGGATCTGTGCAATTCAGGTTAGGTTTGCGTGACCTAGGTTAGGAACAGCGCAACACTTGGCCCGGGCGGATGCGGTCGCTTTTCATATTGTTGAGTTGCTTTAAACGACCGACGCTGATTCCGTATTTTTTTGCGATTTTTCCAAGGCAATCTCCGCTGCGGACTTTGTAGTAGCGGTGCTTTGAAAGTTCCTTTTGGTACTCGTCTTCTACAGCCTGGATTTTATCCTGGTCGATTTCGGCCATTGCAGTGACAAAGGTGCCTTCCTGGAAATTAAATACTGTGGTGGGGTCGATGTAGACTCCGTTGTACTTCATTTCAAAATGTAAATGGGCGCCAAAGGAACGACCGGTGTTTCCGCCGATGCCGATGGTATCGCCTGCCTGAACCTGGTCACCGACTTTTACTTTCCAACTGGCCAAGTGGGCGTACAGGGTGGTTAGACCGTTGCCGTGGTCAATAATGACGTATTTGCCGTAACCCTTGCGGCGGCCCTGGTTGCGGACAAGCTTTACCTTGCCGGCAAAGGCTGCGACGATTGTACGGTCTTCGCCGTGGCAAAGCCCCAGGTCTACACCCCGGTGCATGCGGTAGGTGCGCATACCGTAAGGGCCTGCAATGCGCCTGCTCTCGGTGGGGATAAAGGCTGTGGTCATATCCAGCACCAGTTTGCTGGTGAGTTTTGCAGAATCTTGCTGCAGGCTGTCCATGGCGGCGGCCAACTCTGCGTCGGCCTCTTCCTGGGTCATTTCGTTTTCGTCATCGGCATCGGTGCTGTCGGCGGCACTTTCTGTGTCTGCTGCCGCGACGGCGGCCTTGGATTCTTCGGAGGCGGGGATTGCCGCTGCAGGCGCGTCGATATTGCCCGTATCGGCGGAATCCAGGGAGGCGTTGCCGGAAAATTCGCTTTCTGTAACAGGAGCGGTTGTTGCGTCTGTATTGACCTCGCTGGCCATCAGGCCAATGGGCAAGGCGCAGAGTATGACAAATCGTTTCAAATTCATAAGCTGTTGGCGGAAAAATACCTTTTTTATTTACACTTGTCACTTATGTAAGTTTTTAAAAACTTTGACGGATTGTCCACAAAGACCCTCTTTTACTGAATTTTTCACCTTCAAAATAAAGAAAAACGGCGAAATTAACCTGAATTTACTATATTTAGCCCTCGTCAGGGCCTATCATCCAGGTAGGTTCCTAGTCCGGCCAAAGGATATGCCTGCAAGTTTCAGGTTCGGCCGAAAAAGGATATTAAAATGGCAAAGAAAGTTCAGGATGCCCTGAAGGACATCATCTCCCTCTGCAAGCGTCGCGGTTTCATTTTCCCCGGCTCCGAAATTTATGACGGCCTGGCCAACACCTGGGACTACGGTCCCTACGGTGTGGAACTGAAGCGCAACATCAAGAACCTCTGGTGGAAAAAGTTTGTCACCAGCCGCAAGGACGTGCTGGGCCTCGATAGCTCTATTCTCTTGAATCCCCGCGTATGGAAGGCCTCGGGCCACGTTGGGAACTTCTCCGACCCCCTGGTAGACTGCCTCGCTTGCCACGAACGTTTCCGCGC
>JABUUR010000206.1 GCA_021443065.1 Fibrobacter sp. | reverse complement strand
GCCGCAGACCTTCAAGAATTCTTGGAAAGTCTTGCAGCCGACCGCTACATTGTCAAAGGCGAAAGCGCAGAGCAGTGCACCAATAACGATTTTTACTTCAACTACGCCGAAAATCCCAAGACGCTGTTCTCATACAACGCCCAGGAAAATCCTGACGATGACATCGTCTACAAAGATACCCAGGAGGTTCTGGGGCCGGAATACCAAGAGCACCCCTCCATACACAGTGCTCAAATCGAAGTGACCAACCGCTGCAACGAACGGTGCATCCACTGCTATATTCCCCACGAGCTTAAGAACAACCTGATGCCGTACGAACTTTTGGAAAGCGTGTTGCAGCAACTCCACGACGCAGGCACCATCAGCGTCACACTTTCGGGCGGTGAATTTTTCTGTCATCCCGACGCTGTAAAAATTCTTCGCAAGGCTCGTGAACTGGATTTTTCCATTACCATTCTTTCGAACATAACCCTTTTGACACCGGAATTGATCGAGGTCCTAAAAGAAGTCAACCCAAGTTTTGTTCAAACTTCCCTGTATTCCGTTGACCCCGAAGAACACGACCACATTACCCAGCTGAAAGGTTCCTGCGAAAAGACGATGGGAAACATCGACGCGTTGATTAGGGCAAATATTCCTGTGCAAATCAGCTGCCCGGTAATGCATACAAACTTCAGGACCTACAAAGAAGTCCTCAAGTTCGCCTACGAAAGAAACTGCAAGGCCCAGACAGACTACGTGATGATGGCTCGCTTCGACTTCACTACGGATAACCTAAAAGAGCGTTTGACCTTGGAAGAAACTCGTGAACTTCTGAAGGACATCATCAAGTTCGACAAGGATTATCTGAGTCACGTGCATGAAAATGAACCCGTAAAGCCCTCCAAGGAAGAGTGGAATAACCGCAATATGTGTGGCGTGGCAACCAGCAGTATGTGCATTGCAGCCAACGGCGTTGTGTACCCTTGCTCCGGCTGGCAAAGCATGGAGTGCGGCAATGTTCGCGAGCAGCCCATCAAGGATATTTGGGAACGTTCACCGCAACTGCAAAAACTCCGCGGCCTTAAGCGAGGCATGATTCCCCAATGCTACGAATGTAAGGACTACGCCTACTGCGCCCCTTGCCTTGTTCGGAACGCCAACGAAAACAACGGGGACTACCTAAAGGTTTCAAAACATTTCTGCAATGCTGCGCATCTGAACCGCGAAATGGTGGAAGAAGCCCTTGCGAACCTGAAATAAAAGCGGTCTCGCTACGGATGCTCTTCGACGCTCACATCCACTTTGGGCAATTTGAGGAGACGTACTACACGCCTCCTCGAATTTTGCGCACTTTGTCAAATGTGGGCATCACCCATTTCGCCTATTCCAGCACCAGTGCCGTAGTCACCGACGACCCCGTGTTCATGCAAGAAGAACGCCATGCCATGAAGGAACTTTCCAAGGGCAGGGCGGTTCCGCTGTTGTGGGTGACCCATTCCATGCTAAGAAAATCCAAAGATTTGACCCTCTATTTGGATGATGAAATTCGTGGCCTTAAAATCCACGGCATTTCGGAATCGTGGACCACAAAAGAGCTGTATCGGGCGCTGTCCATCGCTCGTGAGCAAGGGCTGGCGGTAAAGTTTCATACCGGGGAATTTCCGCAGTGCTATGCTGGTGCATACGCATCCCTTTGCAAAAAATTCTCTGACGTAAAAATAATTCTAGCTCACGGAAGACCTCTGGACCAAACAATCCAAGTATTGGAACAATGCCCCAATGCTTTTGTAGACACTGCTTTCATGCCCCACGAGCACTTGCAAAAACTCCTTGACAAAGGCTTTTCAAGGCGTATTCTTTTTGGTACAGATACGCCCATTCCTGGCCGCTTTTTGAAAAGTTCCCTGACCCGATACCTGCAAAGGCGTATTGCCACTAGCAAGAAAATCGCAGGCATTTATTGGGCGGATATTTCGTCGAAAAATGCTCAAATCCTGTTTGGTGGTTTTTAGCCTTTTTCATAATTTTTTTGTAAAAATTTCCCAAAAATCGAGAAAACACTTGCATTTGTTTTTTTTTGTTTACATTTGGTGTTGGATGTAAAACGACCACACCAATGAAGGAACTTGGTCTGTGAAAATTGACGAAAGCACGAATAAAAAAGATAGCGTAGACTTTGCCCTTAGAAATCTCATGGACAAATATGGGTCGCTTGTGTCCACGGACCTTTCCGCCTATGATGGAATAGATCATACGGGGATGTTCGGTGGCGTTATGAAACGTAGCCTGAAGGGCAATGCCGAAAGTCGCCTTGGCCCAACACCAATGGATGCCGAAAGAAATATGCATCAGCAGGCCGGTTTTTCGGCAGAAACCATTGAAACCACTAAAATCAACAAGGAGTACATTCGAGCGGGTAAATCCACAAGGTCCGCCCGTATGGATGATTTGGGCCATACCAATGACCAGATTGTGGATCTTGCAGATTTTGACGTTGACGAAATGGGCAACAAGATTCTCGTCGCCGGCTCCTCCGTCCAGATGAAATTTTTGGGAATGGACGGTGCCCAGGCCTTCACAAAACTTTGCGGTTCCGATTGTGATAAATATTGGCAAGGTAACGTCAAGGTCAAAATACCCAAGGATTATTATGACGGATTTGTCGCCAAGGCCGACCAGAAAATCGAAGGACTGAAGAAAGAGATTAAAACTTTGCA
>JABUUR010000271.1 GCA_021443065.1 Fibrobacter sp. | reverse complement strand
GTACCGCAACCAAGGGCAGAGCCCATAGCCGCAATGCCAAGAGCAGCAGCTGCGCCCATCTTAGCGAGAGTCACCATTGTATTCGGTTCCATTTTGTTATCCTCATTAATTAGCGGGAATAATCCCTTGGTTTAATTTTTTTGCTTGGCGAAAGGAGTAAAGGCAAAGCCACTCCATTCAAGACCAAGTCCATTTGAAAATTCAAGTGTGTTCAGACGTACCGCGTGGACAGCCACACCCATGACGGCCAGGGCGATGTTCAAGCCATGTACGAACAGAAGAATCACGGCGGCACCTGCAATGCCAATGGCAGAGCCGAACATAGGCGAAAGCATACCGTTGAAAGCCTCGGCAATGGCAGCACCAGACATCCCCACGGCAAACAAGCGGATATAACTGATGACGTCGGTAAAACTGTTCACAATGTCCAGAATCAGCATGGGAATGCTGATGAAATCCTGCTTAAGGCGGCTAGGCGGCACAGTAAACAGGAGCAACAGCACAACTTCTGCGATGAACATGGGGATTACAAACCCGGGCATTTCGATACCCAGCACCATGTTACATGCAAGGAAGAACATTACCCATGCGCCCATGAGCCAGCCCACCTGCGCCATGAAGGTGGAGGACTTGCGCTGTATGCGAACCACCACGTTCCATGCGTGAGCAATGCTCAAATGCACCACCGCAATGCAGAAACAGAACAACTGGATGTGCTGCATCTGGCTTGCACCCGGAGCATTGGGAGTAAAGCTTTCCGGCAAGAAAGTGAACCCCTGGCAGAACTGCTTGTATACCTCAAAACGAGCCGGGTCGCTAGGTGCCACACTGCGAATCCAGTAAAGCACATTGCGAACAGAGTCCGGAATGAAATTGTAGTTTGCAATGTCCAGATAGTAGCTCCAGCCTGCAATCTCCGGGGTAAAGCCCAAGAAACTTGCGTTGATGGCACCCCACAGGATCGTGGTGCCGCTCATCAGGTACATGAAATGGAAACCTGCGGAATTTGCATTGGGCATCTTCTTACGGATAAACAACGTAATGGCCAGGAACAGGATACCGTATGCGGTATCGCCCACGATCATTGCAAAGAATATGCTGAAGAAGCACAGGAATACGGAACTGACGTCTACCTCGCGGTAGCCCGGCGAAATGCCGATAAGACTGTACAGGCACTGCATGGGCTTGGTGAGCTTGTTGTAACCCAATAGCGTAGGGACTTCGTCTTCGTCGGTGGGGTCGTCTACCATAAGCCCCCAGCCGTTCTTCTTGGCGGCAGCCTGAAGTTCGGCAATACGGGGAGCCGGGCAGAAACCCTGGAGGGCGGAGACGTTGGTATCGCCCACCATGCCGGCGGCAGTTTCTGCCATGTTGTAATCGTCGGTAACCTCGGAAAGGCGGCTTTCAATCTGTTTTCTTACGCCAGAAAGTTCACCCAAACGCTTTTCGACGCGTTGAAGGGTGGCAATGGCATTCGCTTCCATTTCGCGGTAATCTGCCAGCGACTTGACAGGCATGGGAATTTCGGCATAATGGCCTGTGGCCACGGCAGCCGAATCGCCCCTGCTGAACACGGCATAGTAGGTACCGCTGTCGTCTGCACCGAACTCCTGGACAAAGCCTTCGCCTTCGATACCGAAAGGTACCGCACGAACGTCGGCCACGTAAAGTTTGACGAAAACACCCTTCTGGATCAAGGCTGCGGCTGTCGCAGGGTCCAGGTTGCCAAACTTCTGGAGTTTGGACAATTCGGTCTGGGCCTGTTCCTTGTCCAGTTCAGCCTGCTTTGCCTCCGCCATCAACTGCTGGACTTCGTCCACCAGGGATACGCTAGAAACATCGGTGTCGGCAGCTACTGCGGTAACGCCCTTGGGAGCCTTTTCAGGAACGTTCTCAAGAGCCTTCTGGACGCGGTTCAGTTCGCCCTTGGCAGCATTCAGTTTAGAACCCGAGGCATTCTGAAGCGGCGTCACGTGGAGAATTTCCATGGAGCGGAGCGCCGCCAGGGATTCTTCCACAGCACCGGCCATGGTCAGAATGGTAACTTTTTTCATTGGGGTAATCATGCGGCAACCCCCTTGCCCTTGGCAATCTTACTGCGGGCAACGCCAGAAGTCTGCTGGTCACCCAAGAAGATATTGATTTTGCGAATGTTGTCCTTGGCTTCTGGAATTTTCACCTTTTCGAACAAATTTACACGCTGGCTAGTGGTACGCAGTTCCTGACTCAGCAGTTCGTACTGACGTTCGAGAACGCGACGTTCCAGTCGCAGGGAAATAAGCCCCTGCAAGGAACGGATACCATCGTCCAGCCATACCGGCGTGGTAAAGAAATCAGGAATGGTGATGTTAAAGTCAACCCCGTCGTATGTAGGAATGCGTACACCGGCGATGTTGCCTTCGCCCTGACGCACTTCCTTGACCGACAGGTACTTGGACCAATCGATAGGTTCGGCATACAGCGAAATCCAGGAGGCCATGCCCTTGCGGAGCGTGTCTTCTTCTTCGCGTTTTGCCAACACCCTCTCCTGGAGCGTACGCATTTCCATCTGCAACTGCTGCTTCTTCAACAGCAGCGTGGGCAGATAGCGCTGAAAGCGCTTCAACGCGTCACGTTCCGCCTTGAGGGCGTTCTTTGTTAATTTGACCTTAGCCATTCATTACCCCTTCTTGGGCCAATACTGACTAATCATCTTGGAAGGAATACCGGTTTCTTCGGGTTCGAAGCA
>JABUUR010000404.1 GCA_021443065.1 Fibrobacter sp. | reverse complement strand
AAGAAGGGCCTCGTCACCGACCTGATGAAGCAGATGGGTTCCCTTTCCGCCGAGGAACGTCCGGCATTCGGCAAGCTGGTCAACGAACTTAAGGTGGCTGTTTCCGAAAAGATTGAACAGGCCATCGAAACTGCAAACCAGGCGGCCCTCCAAAAGAAACTGGAAAGTGGCAACGTAGATGTTTCGCTCCCCGGGGCAGGCATCGGTGCAGGTTCCACCCACCCGCTGTACGATGTGCGTGAAGAAATCATCGACTTCTTCAGCCAGATGGGTTTCGAGGTGGACTTCGGTCGCGACATCGAGACGGACTGGTACAACTTCGAGGCGTTGAACACTCCCCCGGACCATCCCAGCCGCGATATGCAGGACACGTTCTATGTTGACGACAAGGTGATGCTTAGGACCCACACCAGCGGCACCCAGATCCATTACATGGAAACCCACAAGCCGCCTTTCCGCATGATTGCCCCGGGCCACGTTTTCCGCGTGGATAACGACGCCACCCACGCCCCCATGTTCCAGCAGTGCGAAGGCCTGGTGGTAGACGAAAACATTTCCTTCGCCGACCTGAAGGGCGTGCTCCAGGTGTTCATGGATAAGCTTTTCGGCAAGGGCGTCAAGACCCGTTTCCGCCCCAGCTTCTTCCCCTTCACGGAGCCTTCCGCCGAAATGGACGTGAGTTGCGTATTCTGCGGTGGCGAAGGCTGCCGCCGTTGCAAGGGCACCGGCTGGATGGAAATCGGCGGTTGCGGTTCCGTGGACCCCAACGTGTTCAAGAACTGCGGCATCGACAGCGAAAAGTACACGGGTTTCGCCTTCGGTTTCGGCCTGGACCGCATCGCCATGCTGCGCCACGCCATCCCCGAAATCGGGCTTTTGACCGGCAACGACCAGCGGTTTTTGGACCAGTTCTAAGATACGGATCTTTACGTGTCATCCCGGCCTGAGCCTGCCCCGGACTTGATCCGGGGAGCCGGGATTTTTTTCCGGAGAACTCACATCCATCTTGAAAATTTACGGTGATAGAATCTCCATCCCTTGTGAAAAAAGGCGATCCCAACGGGACCGTCTTTTTATCTGCATTTTCTAACGCCGCTTAATTGCGGTGGAAGTCATCTTCCATGCGGATGATGTCGTCTTCGCCGGTGTACTCACCCACCTGAACTTCGACGATAACCAGCGGAAGTTTTCCTTCGTTCTGCAGGCGGTGTGCCGTACCTACGGGAATGTAGGTGGACTCGTTGGGGCGCACATAGAAAATACGCTCGCCCACGGTCACCGTAGCCGTACCGCTTACGACAACCCAATGTTCCGAACGATGCAAGTGCTTTTGCAAGGAAAGGCGCTTGCCCGGTTTCACCACGATACGTTTCATCTTGTAGCGGTCCGTGGACTCCAGCACAGAGTAGGTACCCCAGGGGCGGTTTACCGTCTGAGGAACGCTGATCAGGTCCGAACCGCGGGCCTTCAGTTCTTCCACGACCTGCTTGACCTTCTGGCTGCTGCTGAGGGGGGCAACCAAAAGTGCATCGGGGGTATCCACAATGAGCATCTGATCCAGGTCGATGGTCGCTATGGCACGCTGTGTGCCCATGACCAAGGAATTCCTGGAACCCACCGCAATATGGCGGGGGTTCACGTTGTTACCGTTCTTGTCGTGAGGGTACTCGCCGTAAAGGCTGTCGAAGGAACCTAAATCGCTCCAGCCGATATCGCTGGGCACCACCTTCACCTTGTTGGACTTTTCCATGACAGCGTAGTCGATGGAATTGGAAGGAATGGCCTTCATGTCGTCCATGGCGATGCGAATAGGCTCGCCCGCTTCAATGGTGGCACTGGCCAAGGCCTTCTTGGAGGCTTCCAGTATATCGGGGGAATGCTGTTTTAATTCTTCAAGAAAAGTTTTTGCCTTAAAACAGAAAATTCCCGAATTCCAATAGAAGTTACCGGCCAACAAATACTTCTCGGCAGTGGCACGATCGGGTTTTTCTACAAAGCGCTTTACGTTCTCGCCATCGGCTTCGATGTAACCGTAGCCGGTCTCGGGACTGGTGGGGGTAATGCCGAACGTCACCAGGTAGCCTTCCTTGGCAAGTTCCTGGGCGCGAAGCAAAACAGACTTGTACTCCTCTTTCTTGCGGATTACATGATCCGAAGGTGAAACCAACACGATTTCATCGGGATCCATGGTAAGGCAAGCCAGGGCAATGGCGGGGGCGGTGTTGCGGCCTACAGGCTCCAGCAAAAACTTGCCGCCTTTTTTGCCCTCGGCCTCCAGTTGGTCCTTTGCCAAAAAGAACTGGTCTGCGTTGGATACGATAAACTGGGAATCGCAAACTGCGGAATTGGTAACCACAGTCTTACGGAACAGGGACTGTCCGTCAAAGAGCGGTGCGAACTGCTTGGGCATCAGGGAGCGGCTTACAGGCCAAAGACGAGTTCCGTTGCCGCCACAAAGAATAAGGTTAATCATAATAAATCCTACTTACCGTACTTATAGAGGTTGTAGTTACGCAATCCGGTAATCACGTTGCCAGCACCGTTTGTCGCATTCACGATGCCGCTTTCCGTAGACATGATCAAACTCAACAGACGGTTCCAGGTGGCAAGGCCGGAGGCGTCTACGTAGACGATGTCATGGGGGTTCAGGTCAAAGCGGTCGGCCATGGCCAGGGCCATTGCGTTCTTTGCATTCAAGTGATACACGTCCACAGAAGTCTCGCCGGTATTGCG
>JABUUR010000465.1 GCA_021443065.1 Fibrobacter sp. | reverse complement strand
CTGCCGTCCATTCCGGCCAACGATTCCCTGCAACTGTATTTTGTTTCCGAAGACTACGATGTTGTTTTGGACAAGAAGAGCATCTACCTTGAACCTTCTGAATCCGCATACAAGAACTACAAGTCTTCTGTGGACGTTCACAAGGATTCCTTGGACACCGCAGGTGCAAAGCAAATCGTGGTGCTTTTGGAAAACGGTAAGGTGGCATCTAACGCGGCTGTGGCCCTTCGCCAGTCCAGTTTTATGCCCGAGAAACTTGCCCTGCAGAACAACGTGATTGTGCAGGCTTCCTATACCGATGAAAAGGGTCTGGTCAATGTGGAACTGCCCGATTCCGGTTTGTACCGCCTGACGGCCACCGTGGGCGAAAGCACCTTCTCCAGGGTTTACACCGCCGACGAACTTTCCGAGGTCGACACATTGAAATTGGCCGCCTCGGCGACGATTACAAGCAAAGTAACGCTGGACAGCGATGTCGGTTTTGCATGGGTCGGGGTCTACGGCCTGGATATCATGGTCAAGACCGATGAAAGCGGCGTCTACGTTTTGCCGTCTCTTCCGGTAGGGGATTCCCTGAACCTTTATTTTGTTGCCGATGGCGAAGGTGAACCATTCGTGGAATGGAACTTGGTCGCGCCTAAGGAAGGCTCGGTTTACCTGGAACCTTACAAGCTGCTGTACGACTTCGAGGAAGACAATACCAGTTGGTACATGGACGTGGATACGCTGGATGCGGGTTCCACATTCAAGTTCGGCACCGGCGCCTGGCAGAACGACGTTACCCATTACCTCAAGGATCACCTGGCTTCTGACGAAGATCGCGATGGCAACGTGTTCCACACCTTCTACGAAAAGGCGGACAGTCCCTACTCTTGGCTTCTCTTGGGCATGAAACTGGAACATCTCAAGAATTTCGAGGCCATCGACTCCATTGAAATTTACGTCAAGGGCAATGGGGAAATTCGCCTTGCCCTGGAAAACTGGACCAGTTATACCTCCAAGTCTTCCAAGGCGGAATCCGATTGGAAGAAGGTGGGCGGCAAATGGTCCAGGATGGTGTTCAAGCCCTCGGAACTGTGCGTCAACAGCAGCGAAAAGTGGTCTTGCTCCGATGCCTGGGACAGCGTGAAAAAGCAGGTGAAGCAGGTGCATTTCTTCTTTAGCGGCGGTAACGAAATCTATATCGACGACGTTAAAATCTACGGAGCCTTGTTCTAGCGGAAAATCCAGGTTTTAACGCCTTTATAAGGTCTTTTTAAGAAAAGAGCCCCTTTGTGGAGGGCTCTTTTTTAAGTATCTTTGGTTTATATGGAATCTCTCGAAAAAGAAGCGGCAGTTGCCCTCGATTACCTTTCCCGCATTTCTGTAGAGGCGGAAAAAAAGTTTGATGAATTGCTCCCCCCTGTGACGGATCAGCCCTGTCGCCTCCACGAGGCCATGCGCTACTCCATGTTCGCCGGTGGCAAGCGTTTGCGCCCGGCCTTGGTCCGTGCGACCTTCGATATTTTCGGTGGCCAGGGCGATTCTGTGGATTACGCCATGAGTGCCCTGGAAATGCTCCACACGTTCTCCCTGATCCATGACGACCTGCCCTGCGTGGACAACGACGATTTTCGCCGCGGCAAACCCACGAGCCACAAGCAGTTCGGCGAAGCCACCGCCGTGATGGCCGGCGACGCCCTTTGCATTCACGCCTTCGAGATGATGGGCAAGACCGGCAACGCCAAGGCCATCGAAATACTTGCCCACCTGCTGGGCACCTACGGCATGATCGGTGGCGAAATGATCGACATCGAATCCGAGGGCAAGGCCGTGGACCTCGCCACCGTGGACTATATCCACTACCATAAGACCGCGGCCCTCATAGAAGCCTCGCTGGAAGTGGGCGCCCGCCTGGCCAACGCCTCTGAAGAAGACATCAAGGCCATTCGCGACTACGGCCGCTCCATCGGGCTTGCGTTCCAGATTGTGGACGACATCCTGGATATCGTCTCTACCACGGAGGAACTGGGCAAGGATGCCGGTTCCGACATCGAAAAGGGCAAGGCCACCTATCCGGCCCTGGTGGGCCTGGAACAGTCCCGCGTTCGCGCCCGTGAACTGTACGACGAGTCCATCAAGGCGCTGGACAGCCTCAAGCAGGACACCGGGATTCTGCGCTCCATTGCCGCATTCATCATTACTAGGGTTAAGTAATGGAACTCAAGAATATCAAGACGCCCCAGGATATCAAGCGCTGTTCCGTGGAGGAACTGAACCAGTTGGCCCGTCAGGTTCGCGAAACCATCATCGGCCAGGTTTCCAAGCACGGCGGTCATTTGGCTTCCAGCCTTGGCGTGGTGGAACTGACCCTTGCCCTGCACTATGTGTACAACGCCCCCGCCGACAAGATCGTGTGGGACGTGGGGCACCAGGCCTATGTCCACAAGCTTTTGACGGGGCGTTACGACCGCTTCGAGACCCTGCGGCAGCAAGACGGTATTTCGGGCTTTCTGAAACGCCACGAAAGCGAGTACGACTGCTTTGGTGCGGGGCATGCCACCACGTCTATTTCTGCGGCGTTGGGTTTTGCCGTGGCCCGCAACCACTTTAACCGCAAGAACAATGTGGTGGCCGTCATCGGTGACGGTTCCATGACCGGCGGTATGGCTTTCGAGGCCCTGAACAACGCGGGCATTTCAAAGCAGAACATGACCATCATCTTGAACGACAACAAGATGAGCATCGCACCCAACGTG
>JABUUR010000424.1 GCA_021443065.1 Fibrobacter sp. | reverse complement strand
ATCGTGGACCCGGTGGCCGGCAAGGAATTCACCTACGGCGACGGCAAGAATCCGGGCCCTGCGTGTACGGAACTTTTCACGAAGTACACCGCCATCCAGTTTGCCGAATGTGAAGACCCGTTCGGATGGACCGAAGTGGTGGAACTGTAGCGGCGAGCGCAGAGGACGCTTCGCTTTGAGGTATGAGGTCGCTCGCGTGCGCTTCGCTTTGAGGGGTGAGGTCGCTCGCGTGCGCTCGCTTTGAGGTCGCAACTTCGTTGCTTTGAGGCGTGAACTATGAACTTATTGCTCTAGGCAGCCCTGCAGCCGACCTCAAACCTCTAGGAGGCGAAGCCTCCGAACCTGATCGGTTGTCAGTTATCGGTAGTTAATGTCAACCTGGGCTCTTTCTCTGGGTGGCTACGTCGCTATGAGCGGTGAGTTCCTGGCTTTGTTCAAAGGACCTGTGATTTAATTCACGGGTTCTTTTTTGCGCTTATTTTTTACATAAACTTTAATTGAATTTGTTCGTGCCTTGTTTTATCTTTGCACTTGGGATGTTGTTGGGCTTTCTTTAAGAGGGTCTTATGAAAAATTTTTTGACTACAGTAGCCGCGGTCTTTTTGACAGCCTCACTTTCCCACGCTGTTTTGGAAATTCCAAACGCCCAGCCCAAGATGGATGCGGGTTACTGGAAACCTGTGTTGGACAAGACCTGGGAAGGTCTCAAGAAAAGAAACATCGAACCTTATAGGGGCAAACCCGGTAGCGGTTTGATCCATCGCCCCAAGAGCGAATATCCCGGTGATGCAGTTTCCGAAGCCGTTGGCTACGGCATGCTGGTCGCCCTGTACGCCGATGATCAGAAAACCTTCAACGAGATTCTGGACCAGGGTTACAAGGACTTGTGGAAGGGTTGCTATCTGGATTGGCACCTGTTCCCCGATGGTCACTACGAGGAATATGGCGGTGCAGCCTCCGACGCCGAAGAAGATGTGGCAATCTCCCTGATTTTTGCATCGGAGCTGGTCAAGGCGGGCAAGTGGCAGCCGTATTCCGGTGCGGTGGGGGATTACGCCACCCACGCCAAAAAGATTCTGGATTGCATGTGGAGCACCAAGCAGATTACCTCCAGGGGAACCTTGGCTCCAGGTGCAGGTTGGGGCGGTGACGACTTTGTGAATGTTGGCTATTTCTCTCCGGCCTGGTACAAGGTTTTTGCCGATTTCGATACCAACCATGATTGGAATAAGGTTGTGGACCGCAGTTACGAAATTATCGGTAACAGCCCCGGCTATGCGTTGGGAATGGTGCCGGACTGGATGACTCCTGAAGGTAACCCCACGGGCTCCCTGGGCTACAACGCCTATTTCGATGCCAAGGCTTTTTACAAGGATGCAATCCGCATTTTGTGGCGTGTGGCCTTGGACGCTATATGGTTTGACGAAACCCGTGCAAAGACTTTCCTGCAGAATTCCCTGACCTTCATCAAGGGCAAGGGGGGCGCCTCCGCTGCAAACTTTTTCCAGATGGACGGTAACTTGCTGCCCGAAGGGGATGTGTGGAAAGACATGATGGGCGGAACCATCACCCGCCATCGTCGGGAGCATAGCCCCCTGACCATCGGCATGTGGATGACTGCCGCTGCCGCCGTGGGTACCACCGAAGACCGCGCAGCATTCAGCGTGGAGATGAACAAGTTCTACGACAAGGATGCCGACTACTTCGGGCTGGCGACAGACCCCAGTGGCTTGGATGAAGATACCCTCCATAACGAAATGTACTTTGAACAGTTTCTAGCCTGGTTTGGAACATCCTTGATGACCGGTGTTATGAACAACGTTGCTGAAAACCTCAAGACTCCCAAGGCCGATGTGGCTGGGGATTCTTCGGACTTGATGAAGCCTGCCGTTGTTCCGGAAGATTCTTCGGGAAAGGATCCCGAGGCTGTGCATTATGCTGTGGTTGCAAAGACTGTGCAAATGGAAACCTTGCAGAACGGCGTGATGTTCTCCGCCAATCAACCGGCGTTGTGGTCCGTATTCGACCTTCGCGGGGACAGGCTCCTGTCTGCAGGCGGTGCGTCCATGAAGTTCGTCTCCCGGACCAAGGGTGTTTATGTTGTTCGTGCCCAGTTTGCAGACGGCAGTTCCCTTGTACGTAGGGTGCGGCTGAATTAGGGCCGTTTGCAAGACCTCCTGTCCGGCAAAACATGGCTTTCGGCAATCGGTTGTCGGTATTTTAGCTATCGGCAGTGAGGTCGAGACTTCATCGCCTTGAGCGGTGAGACTGTCTACTTGTGCACCTTTCCTTGTCAACGCGTTTTTTGTCAGCCCGGGCTTGACCCGGGTTCCCTTTTTTGCCACAGGGTTTTGCTGGCGGTCCTTTTTTTACAATTTCGGTTGTTTTGTAACAGTTTTGAAATCTTTACAAGTCTTGTATAAATTTCTATCTTACGCTCCGAAAAATCACGCCCCCTGAGCGGTTCTGTTGGATCGGGCCGCAGTGGAGGCTCACAAGGAGATATAAGATGACCTTCGAAGAAAAGGCACTTGCGTACCACGCCAACGGCAAACCGGGTAAGATCGAAGTTGTTCCTACCAAGCCCCACAGCACTCAGACCGACCTGGGCCTCGCTTACACTCCCGGCGTGGCAGTTCCTTGCCTTGAAATTGAAAAGAACCCCGAAACCGCCTACGACTATACCGGCAAGGGCAACCTGGTCGCAGTGATTTCCAACGGTACTGCGGTTCTTGGCCTGGG
>JABUUR010000050.1 GCA_021443065.1 Fibrobacter sp. | reverse complement strand
GATGGCGACCGCATCCGTTTCTACGACGGCACCCGCGAAATTGACATGAACCAGTTCGGCGCCATTGCATTCCACTACATGGCTACCTGGCGCAAGGAACAGGGCGTGGTGGCAAAGTCCGTTGCTACCTCCAACTTTGTGAACATCATCGCCGAAAAGTTGGGCGTGCCCGTAATGGAAACTCCGGTGGGCTTCAAGAATTTCCGCCCCTGGCTGTCACGCTCTGCCAAGGACAAGGCCCTGGTGGCCTTCGAAGAATCCGACGGTATCTCGGGTCTCAACAACACCTTGGAAAAGGATGCCCAGTTCGGCCTGCTCATTGCCCTTGAAATCATGGCAGTTACCGGCAAGAACCTGGGCGAATACCTGGATGCCCTGTACGAGGAATATGGCCGCTTCTACCCCAGCCGTGCAGGCTTTGAAGTGGACAAGTCCCTTGTGGGTGCCCCCCTCATAGCCAAGGTGAACGCCGTGGCGCAGGCCGCCCAGGTTGGTGCCAAGGTCATGGTGGGTTCTAACGAAAAGACCGTAAAGCAGCTCTTGACTTTGGACGGTGTCAAGATTATTTTTGAGGACGATTCTTGGATGCTGGTTCGCCCTTCCGGCACCGAACCCAAGGTCCGTATCTATACCGAATGCCGCAATCCGGATGAAAAGGACCCCATGTTCGAGGCTGCCAAGGCTCTGTTCTACAAGAACTAGGCCTCGGGGCTGTGTTTTGGATTGGGCTTCAACATCGTTTGCAAGTTTGTACGAAAGGAAGGAAGGAACACTATGAAAAAGTTACTCGCGTTTCTTATTATGGCTTTTGCCGTAGTATGCTCGGCTCAGTCGGTCAAACCTGAGTTCCAGGCATTCTCCGGAGCTTTGCTTAAGCTGAAAAAGGCCGATAAGGGATTCCATAAGTTCATGTTGACCGTGGACGTGGCCCCCTGGGCTTTCCAGGTGACAGGCGAAGTCCAGGCTCCCGGCGGCGATGGTGACGTGTTGATCAACGCCCTCTTCGACGGTGACCTGTACACGGTCCTTGCCTACGTTCCGTCGCCGGCTACCGGTACCGATGGCGAGGAGTACCAGGTAGGCTTCTTCGACATGATGCTTTATTTCGAAGAAGAACCGACCCGTATCCGTAACTTGAAGTTCAAACTGCTGCCTCCTGCAGACGACGAATGGGCGAAGGGCATTCTCAAGGATGCCTTGTCTTCGGGTTCCCTGCTGGGTAATGTATGGGGTGGCAAGTACGAAAAGGCCATTACCCGCGCCTCTGCGGATCCCATGGATAAAAAGAAACTCCAGGCTCTTCAGAAAAAGAAGAACAAGTCCAAGCTTTCCGACGATGACGGCACCATTTCTCAAAAGAAACGCCGCGTATCCGAAGAAAAGGAAGACGCTGTGGTAGAAAAGTCCAACAAAAAGAAGAAGAAACTTTCCGACGACGACGGCACAATCGCCAATAAAAAGAAGCGTGTAGCCGACGAAGATGAGGAAGACACACCTAAGAAGAAAAAGAAGAAAAAGAAAAAGGTCGTAGAGGAAGAAGACCCCTGTGACGATCCCAGCTTGAGCGCCAAGCAAAAGCGTCGTTGCAGGATGAGTAACTAGATGTGTAACTAGATATGCAACTGGTATATTTCTACACGAACAACAAAAAAATTTTTAAATTTCCCTCGAACTTTTGAACCTACAAGAGGTAATCTATGTCCGGTCACTCCAAATGGGCCACCACCAAACGCAAGAAAGCTAAAACCGACGTTGCACGCGCCAAGGCTTGGAACAAACTGATCAAGGAAATTTCTATCGCTGCCAAGCTGGGCGGTGGCAACCCTGATGCAAACCCACGTCTCCGTGCGGCCATCATCAAGTCCAAGTCCCAGAGTCTTCCCACCAAGAACATCGAAAGTGCCATTGCCAAGGGTACCGGTGCCAACGGCGGTGCCGACGTTACCGAACCGTTGTACGAAGGCCGCGGTCCTGCAGGCATTGCCATCATGGTGCAGTGCATGACCGACAACAAGGTCCGTACCGTTGCCGAAATCCGCAATATCTTCAACAAGAACGGCGGCGCCATGGGCGAATCCGGTTCTGTGACCTGGGCTTTCACCTACAAGGGTATCATCGTTGTCGATGCCGAAAAGTACAGCGAAGACCAGGTGATGGACCTAGTGCTGGAAGCTGGTGCCGAAGACATGAGCACCGAAGACGGCGTTCACGAAATTTCCACCTCCCCAGATGCCTTTGATGCGGTTACCCGCGCCTTGGAAGGTGCAAACATCGAAATGATGAGTGCAGAAATTACCTACGTCGCCAACGACCCCGTAAAGCTGGGCCACGACGACGCCGTAAAGCTTTTGAAGCTCATCGACAAGTTCGAAGACCACGACGACGTTCAGGACGTTTACCACAACGCCGAAATCGCCGAAGAAGACATGGACGCCGAATAGCACTGGACTCCTGATTGAGAAGGGGCACATAGCCCCTTCGCCACCTTGTCATCCCGGCCTAAGCCTGCCCCGGGCTCGCCCCTCTGTCATCCCGGGCTTGACCCGGGATCTCGTCCTGCACTTGTCATCCCGGTCCCCGAACCGGGATCTTGCTATGGTATAAAAAAAAGGAATTTTAAGTGTATATACCGTCCCGATTTGAGACGTGTTGTGGGATACTGGTATAAATTGACGATAATGTGGAAGAAATATACCGATGTTAAGGCTTGGGTTGTACTTTTTTGTGTTTAATTTAATTGTAAA
>JABUUR010000354.1 GCA_021443065.1 Fibrobacter sp. | reverse complement strand
CTTGCCTACAGCGTGGGCTTTATGGTGCTACTGCTCACCCTTGGCATTATCGTTTTCAACCGCATTCAAAGAACCTTCATGGATACAGTGTAAAATTCAGAAAACCCATGAGAATTCCTCTTCAAATTGCAGTAATTTTTGCCATCTGCCTCTCAGGTGAATTTTTGAACCGCGTGGCAGGCATTCCCATTCCAGGGAACATTCTCGGCATGATCATCCTTTTGATATTACTTTGTTCAAAAATCATAAAGCCGGAACAGATTTCTAGCGTTTCCGGTTTTTTCTTGAACCACCTAGCGTTGTTCTTTTTACCGCCAAGCATAGCCATCATGACTGTGGGCGACGACATTCTTAGCCAGTGGCCCACCCTTTTGATTCTTTGCATTGTCCTCACTTTGATTACCATGGCCGTTACGGGCCTTACGACACAGTTTTTCATTGGACGACAAGAAAAACGAGCGAATATAAAAAATGAACGCCATCATTAACTCTCCGCTGTTTGGAATTTTCTTGACACTCTCGGCCTTTGAAGTGGGTGTCGCCATAAGCAAGAAATTCAAAAATTCCCTGTTGAATCCTTTGCTGATTGCCCTGATCTTGATTGTAGGGTTCCTTACCATTACCGGCATTGGCTACGACAGTTACAAGATTGGCGGAGACTACATTTCTGTTTTACTGGGGCCAGCCACCGTCGTTTTGGCAGTTCCCTTATACAGGCAGCTTTCCAACCTGAAAAAGCACTGGTTCCCGATTTTAACAGGCATTGCCGTCGGTAGCCTCACGTCCATTGTTTGCGTTGTCTTTTTTTCAAAGTTGGCGGGTCTAAGCAAATCCTTGTTGCTTTCACTGGTTCCAAAATCAATCACCATCCCCATGGGTTCCGTTGTTTCCGAACAAATTGGCGGCATTCCCAGCATCACCATCATATCCATCGTAATCACAGGAATTACTGGAGCCGTTACGGCCTCGGTGATTTGCAAGTTTTTCCATATCAAGAACAAGGTAGCCCAAGGTATCGCCATCGGTACCGCAAGCCACGCCCTAGGCACCACCCGGGCCATGGAAATCGGAGAAACCCAGGGAGCCATGAGTTCGCTAGCCATAGGCGTTGCAGGAATTTTTACCGCAGTCGTAGCACCGTTGTTGCTGCAATGGGTGAACTAGTCCAAATCTACTTTCCCACAAGAATTTCAGAAACAACGGATTCCGTTTCGGGAATGTTGCAAAGTTTTTTCAGGTCGTCTTCGTAAAAGAAATGAGGACTGCGGACGTTCTTGTTTAAAACACGGCCAGACAAATTTAGCGATTGAAGTAAATAACCCGCATTCAGATTCAAGTAACGGTAAGCCCGTTCGCCCAACAAGTTGCAGGCCTCCTTCAAATCTGCAGTCAAAACCATTGCAAAGGCGGCGCCTTCAACGCATTCCTGAGCGGCATGGCATTTCATGAATTTTTTCATTTGGACTTGGCCGGACTGCATGTAGATGGACTTACGTACAGGCACATAGCGGTACACACCGGGATACACGAACATTACATCAAAGCAAACAATCCAGATCTTTAAAAGGCCCGCTGCAAAAAGATTAATATGTCCCAGTTCCAGCCACCGCAACAAACTGGAAAAATCATCCAGATCCATGCTGAACTTTCTAAAAGGCACGTGTGACAGGTTTTTCTCGTTCAGCTCCTCCAGCGAACTAAAGTAAGTCTCGTTGCTGATTTTGGCAGGGGTCAAGGGAAATTCGTCTCCAGGCAATGGCTGGGAAACCAACCGACGCACACGAATGCACTTGCTTAAATCGTCAATGGATTCCGCACGGTTCTGGTGCATAAAACGCGATGGATAACGGCGGGCATCAGCCACCATGTCCGTTTCACTCCTGTTGGAAAATGCCGACTCCCCCACCCCATCGTCTACGGAATCGAAAGCCACACCGCTGTATTCCGGGAAAACTGCCAGGCAAGCCAGAGGCACCTCTGTCGAACCCAACTTCAAGACATTGGCGAGGTCGTCGTCAACAAAACCTCCCAAGGGAAACGTCTTTGCGCCCTTGCGTTTTGCATCTAGCAAGACACTGCCGACGCAGGCTCCCACGTCACGCAATACCTGGGAATACGCAGATTCCTTGAAACGCCAAACTGCACGTTCTAAAATTCCTGCAAAGATGTACAGAATCGGCGTTTCGCAAAGGAATTCCTTGTCGGGGAACGCCGCGGCCAGATTTTTCATTTCTTCGCGACCACCGATTTTTACCAACTGGCCAGGGCAACCTTCTGCAAGTGTAGACCGGCAAAAAGCATATACGCCATCGGGATATTTACGGCCCCGCAGCACCACATACACGCCTACGGTATCGATACCATCGCCTGAAACATACCCGTAGCCAGGAACTTCGTCCGGGTGCACATTCAACCGTGAACAACCCACGTGGCGACGGTCCGCAACCTTCTGTTTTTCCCAATGCAGCACAATGGGATCCGCAACAGATTTCGCTGCGTACTTTACAGATTCATGATAAGTTTCAGAATAAAAATCCATGGGCTTTCTTGACGCTATTACACACTAAAATATAGAACGAAAATAAAAACGACAGGAACCCCGCAAGGAAAATATATAAGTCTTTCTATAAAATTTTCTACATTTTTTTCGGTACTTAAATACGTATTAAAAAACTTAGGGCACCCCTAAAAATATCGGAGTCTATAATGTCACTAGTTCAAGAATTGAAAAACAGAATTTTAAA
>JABUUR010000355.1 GCA_021443065.1 Fibrobacter sp. | reverse complement strand
GATAGAATCCAAAGCAATTCCTTCTATCGTCTAACGTCTAATCAAGACCCTATCACCCCTACGGGGTTCCAGGGTGACATCTGGTAGGGTGTTTTGCAGTTGGTTTGAAAAAAAACGATTACTTCGCGCAGAAAATCTTTGTGTCTATAATCGTTTCGGAAGACCCGGTGGATGTGCTGATCAGTTCCAGAATGGGGGAGCCGTAGTAGGCAATCCAGGCGGTGGTGCTGCTAGCCGCAACCATGTCGTAGGGGTTGCTGCCGCTTAAGCTTATTTGCCAAACAGCGGAACCGTCGGCGGTGTTGATTTTTGCAAGGGTGGAACTTGCGAGATTGCGCTCCATCAGGAACAGTTCGTCGTTGACTGCGGCCAGCCTGGAATCCTGGTAGAATTTCACGCCGTCGGATTCAGAGTCTGCGTAATCTACGTAGAGTGCGCCGGAGGCATAGTCGGAGACGAATACGTAGGGGATACCCTTGATGGCCTTGATGCTGAGGGGCATACGGAATTCTTCTTCGGGGTCGGCATCGGATACTGCGGTCAAGGTGCCGTTCTTATAGGCGAATACGCCGATGTGCATTTCGTAGGTATTCCAGTCCATAAAACGGTCGCTGATGTACAGGGTGCTGTTTTCTTCGTCGAACTCCAGGGAGCCTGAAGCGTCTAAAATTCCGTCGATTGCTTTGATGGAACTCGTGGCGAAATCAATTTCCTTGACCACCACGCTGCCGTAGGTAAGGTAGATTGCTGCGTAGCCTTTCTTGTTTTTCTTGTCCACCACAAAGTCGCTGACGCCGCCGCCCAGTTTTGTGCCGCTGATGTACAGGCTGGAGGTTTTCTTCTTGAGGTCAACCTTTTCAATGCCGCGGTTATTGTCGGCGGGCAAGTTGTAGCTTGCGTCGTAGGGGCCCGAGGTGGCCACGAATGCGTTATCGCCTACGATTTTTACCGCGGAGGGATTCTTGGTGGTCAGCGGGATGGTGTCTAAAAAAGTTCCGTCCTCCAGCTTGAACATTGCCAGCAATCCCGTATTCGTGATGCTGTAATCCGCATTCTGCCGCTGGAATAGTGCAAATAAAGTATCGCCTGAAACTTCAAGGTCTGCAAGATTCGGGGTGGTGTTCTTGTATTCGATGGTTTTGCTTTCTTCGCTGGAGGAAGACTCGGCATCTTCGCTGGAGCTGCTGGTTACCTTTTCGGAGGAACTGCTCTCGATTTTTTCAGAGGAACTGGACTTGCCCTCGTCCTTGGCCTTGGAACTGGAAGACTTTTTATCTTCCTTCACGCTGCTGGATGATTTGCTGTTGTTCTTCTTGCTGCTGGAAGATGCAGGCTTTTCTTTTTCCGAATCGTCATCGGAATCTTCGCTGGAACTGGAAGTGTTTTCGTCGTCATCCAGACAGTTTTCGGAATCTTCGCAGGTGATGTCCGGCCCGCTGGAACTGGAATTGTCGTCGCCGCAGGCGTTCAAGAACAGCATAAAGGTTGCTGCGGTAAGGAGGGTAAGGATTTTGCGATTCATGTCGTTTCCTTTGGTTTAGGTGACATTCCCGGTTTGAACGGGAATTGGTTTAGGGTTAGAATTTTTGTAAAACAGAAAAATGGAATTCCCTTCCCGGTGTGGGGTTTGGGGAATAAATGTTGGTGTAGGTTTCGTCCGAAATGTTGGTGACGCTAAAAATCAAGCGTGTGGATTCCCAAGGATTGTAACCTACCGCGGCGTTGTACCTTGCCACCGCCGGTTGCCTTGTCTTGTTCCCCCGATCGGTGTAAATGCGGGTGCGATAATTCACGTCGAAGGTCAAGTCCAAATGCAGGGGCAGATAAAATTTACCTTCTGCAAAATAGCTGTGGACAGGTTCGCCGGGTAAAAGTTTGCCGTTGTACATCTTTGCATTGCTTTCGTCTCGCGGGTCTTGGATGGTGCCCCGCAATGTGGTTTCAAAGAATGTGGCGGGCCTGCTGTTCAATTCCAACTCCACGCCCTGAATGCGGGCCTTGTCTGCGTTAAAGGCTTTCATGGCGTTGGTACTTACCACCCAGAAAATTCCATTGTCCAGATAGCTGTCGAAGTAGGTTACCCGCAGGGTGGACTTTCTGGAAGGACTTTGCACAAAGCCACCGGCCTCCCACCGCAAGGCAGTTTCGTCTTGAAGTTTCGGGTTGGAAAGCACCCCCTGGTAAACTCCGTAAAGCTCCATCAGTTGCGGCTGCCTGTAGAACCGCCCCACGCTTACATTACCGCCGAAGAGTCCGTCTTTTTTGCCAAGCTTTGCCTGGACCATTCCTGCAAAAGAAAGACTGCGGGTCTCTGCATCGCTGACTGTTGCGGTTCCCGTAGGCATCAAGAGCTTGCCTCCGTCCACGTCGTCGAAGGTTTTCAGGACGTTGCCTTCTGCAAATAATGAAAGCCATTTTGTAAAAGCGTACTCCCCGTTGGCCGCAAGGGAGGCGGTGTATCGCGAAACGCCGAAATCTTGAAGAGTTCCACGGGCACCCCAGGTTTCAAAGCTGGCGGCCGCCCGAAGGGTGCCTTCAAAGCGGTCCAGAATAAGGGTGCCCATCGCCTCGGGAATCAGGCGGTAACCTGCCAGGCCGTACTTGACGAAATCGGGATAGCTGTAACCGATATGGTCCAGAGGGTAGTAGGATGAGGAAACTTTCTTTTGGAACTTGCCGGAGATGCCCGCCTCGAATAAAAGGCTCTGCAAAAGAACAGGTGTTTCCAGCCGGTAGGAAACCTGGGC
>JABUUR010000082.1 GCA_021443065.1 Fibrobacter sp. | reverse complement strand
AAAAAGCAGGGGTGGGCGACAGGGGGCGATGCTATGCGGATGTGGACTTCCAAGGCGCCTGCGTCGCGCAACATCTTGGAGAGAATCTTTAGCGTGGTGCCCCGGACGATGGAATCTTCCACCACGCAGACCCGCTTATTCTTGAGCACGCCTTCGATGGGATTGAACTTCAATTTTACCTTTTGTTCGCGTACGTTCTGTGTGGGGTCGATGAAGGTGCGGCCTACATAATGGTTTCGGAGCAGCCCGATTTCAAAGCGGATGCCGCTGGCTTGAGCGTAACCCAGGGCCGCGGTGGTGGCGGAGTCGGGGACGGAAATGACAATGTCTGCATCCACCGGGCATTCCTTTGCCAATTGCTTACCCATCTTGCGGCGGACCTTGTCGCAACTTTGTTCGAAAATCTTGGAGTCCGGGCGGCTGAAGTAGATGTATTCGAAAATGCAGTGGGCCAGACGGTCTTTCTGGATGAACCGTTCGGAATGGAGCCCGTTGTTTGTGATGGTGAGGAACTCGCCGGGCTGGATGTCCCGGACGTAGTGGGCTCCCAGCAAATCGAAGGCGCAGGTCTCGGAGGCGATACACCAGGATTTTCCCATGCGGGCGATGGACAGCGGGCGGAACCCGAAGCCATCGCGGGCCACGTACATGGTGTCCTTGCTGATGAAAATCAGGCAGAAACATCCGGTGAATTTGGTGATGGCTTTCTTGATGGCCTGACCCAGATCGAAGGCTTCTGTTCGGGCAATTTCATGAAGAAGGATTTCGGAGTCCGAGGTGGTCTGGAAGATGTGCCCCTCGTTTTCCATCTCCTGACGCAGTTCGGTGGCGTTGGTGATGTTTCCGTTGTGGACTACCGCCAGCTGGCCCCACTTGCAGCTCACCAGAATGGGCTGGGCGTTTGCAAGCGTGCTTGCCCCTGTGGTGCTGTAACGGACGTGGCCTATGCAGGTATTCCCCGGGCATTCGTCTACGTTGTGTTCTTGCAGGAGGGCGGACACCAGCCCCATGGACTTGCGGACACGAATCTTATCGCCGTCGGTTACGGCAAAGCCTGCGGATTCCTGGCCCCGGTGCTGCAACGCATACAGCCCCATGGTAACATTGCGGACAACGTTTTCGCCATTGAAAATGCCGATGACTCCGCATTCTTCATGAATTTCTTCGAGCATAACGCCTCTTTGAAAATGTAATCCCCTCTGCCTCAAGGGCCGTAGCTCACCCTACTGGATGCAAGCAAGAGAATCGAACGGGCAAAAAATACACACTGAAAACGTATGCGTTAAGGGATTTTTTTGCTTATTTTCCGTTGAAAAAAGGGGAAAAACGAATATTTTATTACAGTTTTTGTAAAATAACGTGCTGTAGGGGAATTTTTATTACATTTTTTGAAATATGTAAATTTGCTATCCAGTCATCCCTGGCTCCTTGCTCTGTTCATCTCGGGCTTGCCCCGGAATTTCCCTTGTCATTCAGAGCTTTGCGAAGAATCCATTAATGCCCCCAAGAAAATGAAATTTTTTAGAAAAGTACTTGACAATGTTTTTTTTTGTTTACATTATGTGTGCCAGTAACAGCAAATGATTTATACAAATCAAATCCCTATCTAAAAGGAGATCTATGAAATGAAAAAAAATCATTTAATCCCAGCATTTTTATTTTTTGCTCTATCATTGGTTGCATGCAGCGATTCTAGCAGCAATGCTGATGATACTGCTCATTATATTTTAGATGAAAAGAATCAAACTATCGGGTTCATATACGACCGTTGCTATGTGACTGAAAATTTCGTTCGATGGGATAGTTTTGTTGATACAATTTTTTATAAATATGATTGGGTTGACGATTATCTCCTTTTGTTTAAAACAAAATCCACTGCAGACCCAACGGCTGATTATGATCCTAATCCAGAATATCCCAATTCGATTTTGTCTGGTGGAAAACACGGCAACATTTATGGCAAGTGGATTTTCAACTACAGAGCCTATTATAGTGATGGTAAAGTAAAAATTGAAGAAGGCGACGAAGAAGATGACGAAGAATATGCTTATGGATATCTCAATGTTTCAAAATCGGATGTATCGATGAATTTTAAACTTAATCCTAAGGCTTGCCCTGTTGAAGACGCTATCTATTTGATTGATGATTACCTAGGAGGCATCGAAAGTTTTGACATAAATACCGATTGTAAAAGCGGTGTCATGGCTTATGGTGTTTTCGATGCTGTTCACGTAACAGCAGAAATTTCTCTCGTGGATAACGCTTTCAGTGAAACCTACACCTATAAAAATGGGGATAAATCTTGCGTATACGACTACACACGCGTTGATGATGAAATTCAAATGAGTCAAAGTCTGTGCAACACAACGGATATGGCAAGATATATGAGTCGCGCTTCTGATGGAGGACGCTACGTGTATGGTTATAGAAATGAATTTGATGAAGACGATTTTGTAGAATGCATTAGTGATTTGTTTGGTGTGGAAATGGATTAGGGTGAAGTTCTGCCGATTGTCCTAAACCACCACGCTGACTACAAGTGCAATCAATCCTACGAACATGGCAATTTTTACCACACTTTGTGCGGTGTGGTATTTTTGCTTTTTTGCCTGTACAAGAATGTAGGCGAAGGCCGGGGTGAACGTTGCTAAAGTCAGAAGCATAAATAGGGGAGGGTAGTACCCCTGTACGACGGGGAGCGGTAAAAGCATCCAGGTGAAAATAAGGATGGCGCCTGCGAAACGCCTGGC
>JABUUR010000159.1 GCA_021443065.1 Fibrobacter sp. | reverse complement strand
GCTCTGGCCACAAGTTGTGGCTGCTGGATGGCGACAAGGTGTGGGACAAGTCCCCTGTGGATAGTGACGACTACCTGTTGAACCAGGGGTACGCCACCATTACGCCCCACCGTATAGACCAGACCGATGCTGAAAGTTTGAAATTAATAGAAAAGATAAAGGAAAAGTTGGCAGGGGGTGGCTGCTGATCGGTTCTGCCGATTGCGACCGGCTTCGCCAACCTTCAACGAGGATAAGTAATGTCAGAAGAAATGGTTCCAGGAACACAGTTCAAGTCCCTTATCGAAAAGGACATGCAGGAATGCTACCTTCGCTACTCCATGAGCGTTATCGTGGCACGTGCTCTCCCTGACGCGCGTGACGGTTTCAAGCCGGTGCATCGCCGTGTGATGTACAGTATGCACAAGTTGGGCGTGGTGCCCAACAAGCCCACGGTAAAGTCCGCCCGTATCGTGGGTGACGTTATCGGTAAGTACCACCCCCATGGGGACTCCGCCGTTTACGAGACCTTGGTCCGTATGGCCCAGGATTTCTCCCTGCGTTATCCGCTGGTCTTTGGACAGGGAAACTTCGGCTCTATCGACGGCGACGGTGCTGCCGCCATGCGTTATACCGAAGCCAAGATGGACCCCCTGGGCATGCTCATGCTGGAAGATCTTGAAAAAGACACCGTGGACATGGCCCCCAACTACGACGAATCCTTGGAAGAACCCAAGGTGCTGCCTTCCGCCATTCCCAATATGCTGGTGAACGGTACCACGGGCATTGCCGTGGGCATGGCAACCTCCATGGCTCCCCACAACCTTCGCGAAATTTCAAATGCAATACACGCCCAGGCGCACAACCCGGATATTTCCGGTGAAGAACTGCTGGGCTACGTCAGCGGCCCGGATTTTCCCACCGGCGGCATTATCTGCGGTCGTGCAGGTATCCGCGATGCCTACCTTACCGGACATGGCAAGGTCCGCCTTCGCGCTCGCACCGAGATCGACGTGGACGGCCGCGGCAAGCCCCGCATTATCGTGTCAGAAATCCCCTACATGGTGAACAAGTCCGAACTTTGCAAGAAGATTGCGGAACTTGTCAAGGACAAGCGGGTGGACGGCATTACCGACATTCGCGACGAAACGAACCGCGAAGGCATTCGCATTGTCATTGAACTGCGCAAGGATGCCGTTGCCGAAGTGGTGCTGAACAACCTGTTCAAGAACACCCAGCTACAGACCACCTTCAGCATTTACAACCTGGCACTGGTGAACAACCTGCCCAAGGTCCTTACCCTGAAGGATCTGATCCAGGTTTACATCGACCACCGTCTGGACGTGATCACCCGTTCCACCCAGTTCGACCTGAACAAGGCCGAAGCCCGCCTCCACATTATCGAGGGCCTGCGCATTGCCACCCAGAACATCGACGAGGTGGTGCAGATCATCAAGAGCAGCAAGACCACGGAACTTGCCAAGCAGGCTTTGCAGAGCCGCTTCAATCTTGATGAAATTCAGTCCCAGGCCATTGTGGACATGCGCTTGTCCCAACTTGTAGGCTTGAATATCGAGAAGTTGGAAAACGAGTACAACGAACTGCTCAAGCTGGTGGCCGACCTGAAGGATATTCTGGAAAAACGGGAACGCCGCATCGCCATCATGCTGGAACGCCTGGATGCCGTGGTTGCGAAGTTCGGCGACGAACGCCGCACCTCCATCGAAGATGCCGTAGACGACTACGACTACGAAGATCTGATTGCCGAAGAAGAGCAGGTCATTACCTTGAGCAAGGAAGGCTACATCAAGCGCCTGCCCATTGACACCTTCAAGGCCCAGTCCCGCGGGGGCAAGGGCGTTGTGGGTACGGGCCTCAAGGACGACGACGACGTGGACCAGATCTTTACCGCAAGCACCCACAGCTACCTGCTGGTGTTCACTAACAAGGGCCGCGCCTACTGGACCAAGGTCTATCGCCTGCCCGAAGGAAACCGCAACAGCAAGGGTCGCCCCATCATCAACTTTATCGGCCTTACCGAAGGTGAAAAGGTCCAGGCCATCGTGCCCGTTCGCAAGTTCGGCGGTTACTTCTGCCTGGTGTTCGCCACCAAGAAGGGTATCGTCAACAAGATGGACCTCACCCTCTTCAGCCGCCCCCGCAAGGCTGGTGTCAACGCCATCAGCCTGGACGAAGACGACGAGCTGGTCAAGGTCCAGCTGGTGGGCATGTCTGCGGAAGAATTCAACGCTTCCCAGGCCGCAGAAGCAGACGATGACAATGTGGAATCTCAGGCTGCAGCCGACAAGGCCGCAGACGATGCTGCCGAAGGCGATGATTCCGACGAAACCGCGGCACAACCCATCGCCAAGGACCTCTTGATGCTTGCCACCAAGAACGGCCAGGCGGTCACGTTCCCCATTAGTTGCATGCGCAGCATGGGCCGCGGCACTCACGGCGTAAAGGGCATTACCCTGGCCGAAGGTGACGAGGTCATCTCGCTGATATGGCTCAAGGAAGGCAACAAGATTGTGACCATTACCGAAAAGGGCTTTGGCAAGCGTTCACAGCCCGGCTCCTACCGCGTGACCAAGCGCGGCAGCAAGGGGGTCCGCAACCTCAATGCCGACGGTATGGAAAAGACTGGACCCGCGGTATTCGTGGAAAGTGTGGCCGACGACTACGACCTGATCATTACCAGCAAGGAAGGTCAGGTCATCCGCATCGAGGCCGACACCATCCGCCTGACCAACCGCAGCGCCATCGGCGTGAAGTGCATCCG
>JABUUR010000273.1 GCA_021443065.1 Fibrobacter sp. | reverse complement strand
TCCTAGGGCAGGGCCCGTTTATGAAGAACCACCGGCTACGCCGGTGGGTTCCCTTTTTTCGAGCGGAAAAAGGGGCTCGAACCCTCGACATCGACCTTGGGAAGGTCGCGCTCTACCAACTGAGCTACTTCCGCATGTGGTTTTACCACGCAGGCATAATTTAGAAAAAAAGTTCCCTTTGTAAAGGGGTTGGCTTTTTCTATCATTGAAATATGCTTAAGTTAAACCGCTTATTGTTTGTTTTATGCGCAGTTTTGCTGCTATCTGTTTCCGCATATTCTGATAATCGTTCCATTTGGCAAAAGGTGGTCGATTTCTTTAGTCCGGCGCCGGCGGTAATGTGCGATGGTCCTGTATGCGAGGAAGTTCGCAATCTTGATTCTCGCATTGGCAAAGTAGAGGGCCGTTATTCCAGGGAGCGTCGTCCTGTACACAAGGACCGTTTGAAAAAGGAACTGGATTCCTTGCATGTGGTTCGGGATTCCCTGTGGGCTATTGTTGGGGCCGATATAGAATCGACAAAAAAAGGTTTTGCCAACGTTGAAAAAGTCCAGGTGGCGACCGGTCAACAAAAAGTTGTTCAAAAAGAAGTCGATAAACCAGGAGTTGCCAAGGTCGATGTTGCCAAGGCGGAAGTTGGTAAGCCGGAGAGCGCCCAGCCAGAAGCCTGTGTTCATGATACGGTCTATGTGCGAGATACGGTGGTGGTGCACGATACTTTATATGTGGTGTTGACCAATAAACCCTCCGAAGCGCCTGCGGAACCTGCTCCCGCAACTTCGCCTGCCGCACCTTCTGCGCAGGCCCCAGCCTCAATTCCTGTGACGACACCCTCTGCTGATTCTTCGACGGCGAAGTAGCCCATGCGTTACAATGACGTAGTTTCTGCAAAGTTCATCAGCCGCCCCAACCGCTTTATCGCCCATGTGGAAATTGACGGCGTGGACACCGTGGTCCATGTGAAAAATACGGGCCGCTGCAAGGAACTGTTGGTACCGGGTTGCAGGGTTTATCTCGAAAAATCCCAGAACCCCCTCCGCAAGACTCCCTACGATTTGATTGCCGTGGAAAAAGTGGTGGTGCGAAACCAAAAGCCTGAACCAATCCTCATCAATATGGATAGTCAGGCTCCCAACAAGGTGGCGGGGGAGTGGATTGCTGCAAACAATGAACTTTTTCCGACATTAGTTTGTATAAAATCAGAACGCACCTACGGCAATTCCCGCTTTGATTTTTATGTGGAGTACAAGGGCCTGGGCAAAACAAAAGCTGCCCGTGAAACGCTTCGTAAAATGTTCATTGAGGTGAAGGGCTGCACGTTGGAATTTGATGGCCATGCGAAATTCCCTGACGCCCCTACGGAACGGGGTGTAAAACATCTGACGGAGCTTGCGGATATTTTACGGGAGAAACGCTGTGCAGAAGACGGCACGCCTTACGAGTGTGGCGTACTCTTTTTGATTCAAATGAAAGGCTGCAAAAAATTTTCGCCCAATGTAGAAACCCACCCGGAGTTTGGAAAAGCGCTTCGGGCTGCCAGAGACGCCGGTGTGAAGGTATTCGTTTACGATTGTAAGGTTACGCCCGATACTTTAACCGCCGATGAAGCGGTGCCTCTAGAAATTACCCCGGCGTAAATCCTGTGCGGAAATTTTCGATGAGGCAGCAGCTGATGCTTACGTCAGTTTCGTAGGGCGCAATGTCTTCGCGGTTCACCCATTTGGCCTCGGACAGTTCCGTCTCTTGCCTGCGTATGGTGTCGTCGCCGTCCAGTTCCGCGGTAAAGCCCGCGATGAGGGCGTCGCTGAAAGGCCAGGGCTGGCTTCCGAAGTAGCGCAGGTTCTTGATGCGGATTCCCGCTTCTTCTAGAACTTCGCGGTGGGCCGCCTGCTCCAAGGATTCGCCGATTTCAACGAATCCAGAAATCAGGAACAGTCGCGGGTTTGGATTGTCGATGTTGTGGGCCATCAGGAGCTTGTCGCCGTTACGGACCGCCACGATGACCACGGGGGAAATCCGCGGGTAGATTGTATTGCCACATTCAGGACAAACAATGCTGCGTTCCTTGTCGCCGAGGGTGGTTGCACTTCCGCAGCGGCCGCAGAATTTGTTCAAGCTTTCCCAGTGGGCAAGGTGCGCCGCAGTGGCTCCTCCCAGACGTTGCGTGATGTCGGGCAGATAACGGAAGGTGCGGTTCCCCACAAATTCATAACCTGCAGGCGGGGCGAAGTCTTTTTCCACGTGGTGCAGAAAATAGGCCTTGCCGTCGATATTGAAAAGGTAGTGGGCAACACCCTCGTGGTCCGCTTTCTCGTCGGCGAGTTCCCCGACACCTGCAAATGAAAAGCCCGCACTTCCATCACTCGCAAAGTCTGCGAACTTTGGAATTACGAAATTGTCCCCCGCCTTTTTCAGCAGGGTCTTGCTGCCGTTATAGCAAATCAAGAAATCGTCCGGCTTAGGTTCTTGAATCTTGAACTGGTTGTCGAACTTGTGAGGAAAAATCTCGTGAATCATGGCGGGCCTTGGTGCGGCAATGCTATTCCAGGTAGGTGTAGCCGTAAAGCCCGCTGCGGTAGATGTTCAGGAATTCCTTTCCTTCCTTCACTGTAATCTTTCCTTCCTTCACGGAACCGGTGACCCAGTTTTCCAAGGTCTTTACCAAGGCCTTGTCGCTGAAGTTCACGTAGTCCAGAACGTCTTCTACGGATTCGCCGTCGATAATCTTGTCGATCTCGTAACCGCCCTTGTTGTCGCAGACAAT
>JABUUR010000168.1 GCA_021443065.1 Fibrobacter sp. | reverse complement strand
AGATAGCCTTGTCGGTCTGTTGCAATGTAGATTTAAGCATTTGGTGCTCCTTGAAGATTACAACGCCAAAGATAGTATTTTAAGCAAAAGTTTAAAGACAAATGCCAAAGGATTTTCGAAAAAAGAAGTTGCATTTTCTAACTAATTGAGCAACAACAAGTTACAAAGTTTTCTACTACAAGTGTATAAAAAAACTCCCAAGACATGTTGTCCGGGAGTTTATTTTATTCCGGTGAGACCATGCTAATTTTCGGCATGACCCATTTCCATTTGTTCGCGGTCCAGGGTATGTTGCAAGTATTCCCTGAAGTCGCGGTCGATGGTCACTGTTTCGAAATCGTCGATGTTGTCATTGAGAATGCCGAATGCGGTCTGGTTGTCAATCCAATTCTGGATGTTGATTTCTCCGATGGTAAATGAGTTGTCACCAGGAGCCGCTGCCACATATTCAATTTTCGACTTGGCCACCCATCCCTGGCCGCAATTGGCCTTGACGAGAGCCAGCATCTCGGCTTCACGCAAAAGCGTCATTTCGTCGCTGAAGCGGGCCGTACAAACAACACCGCCACCGTCCTTTTGCTTAGTCAAATCCAAGTCGCCAAGTTTGGATTTCACCTTACCGGCGGCAAAGCTCGACGTAGCCATCAGGGCAAGTGTCAAGGCAAGGATTCCAGTTTGCGTTTTCATAATACACCTCCTTTTTTTTAACGGTTTGAACATCCGTTACTTACAAGTTACGAAGTGCATTTTTAGAAAACCAACGCTTGTTAAAAATACTTTTCAAAACTTATTCCAAGAAGGAATAGGATGGTTATCAGTAGTTAGTAGGCAGTCGGCTCAAGGCCGGGATGACTACAGTTCGTAAATTTCGCTATACTTTTTTTCGAGGTAGTCCAAAAAATCATCGGCGGTAAAGTCTCGGCCGGTGATATTCTTTATCCAGGTCTTGGGATCGTCACGGTCTGCGCGGAGCCATACGTTTTCAGCCATCCAGCCGTTGATTTTCTTGAAATCGCCTGCAAGGACGGCTTCGGCCACGGCAAATTCCGAGTCCATCTTGTTATAGTACATGGCATTGTACATGTTGCCCAAGGCGTACGTAGGGAAATACCCAAATCCGCTAGTCCAATGGACATCCTGAAGTATCCCCTCGGCGTCGTTGGCAGGTTCAATGCCCAAATATTCCTTGTACTTGGCATTCCAAATTTTCGGCAAGTCCGCAATCTTGATTTCAGACCCATCCGGATTCCCGTTGACAATCATCTTTTCGATTTCGTAACGGATAATCACATGGAACGTGTACGTAAATTCATCGGCCTCCGTCCGGATCAAGCTTGGAGCCACAACGTTCATGGCCTCGTAAAATTCACGTTCGCTTACATCACAGAAAACTTCGGGGAAAAATTCCTTGCACTTAGGAAAAATCAGGTGGATAAATTCCTTGCTGCGCCCAATGCGGTTCTCGTAAAAACGGCTGGTGCTTTCGTGCATGCCCATGGTCTTGTTGTATTCAATGAAGTGTTCAAAGTTTTCTATCGGCTGGTTCTGTTCAAACAGGGCGTGACCACCTTCATGGATGATGCTGAACATGCTGGAATAAAAGGCACGAGGGTAATAGTGGGTGGTAACACGCACATCGTCCTTGCCAAGCCCCGATGTAAAAGGATGCTCCGCCGTAGAAAACGCTCCGCGGTTAAAATCAAAACCCAAGACTTCCAGCAGATACCGGGCCATTTTCCTTTGGGCTTCATCAGTTACCGGCCTGCTTAAAAAATCAGTTCGTATTTTCTTGGGGCTTGCCACAATTCTCTTTAGCAAAGGCACAAGGCGTTCTTTGCAACGACTGAAAGCCGCGTCTAGATCCTCGCAGATCACGCCCCGCTCGTAGCCGTCAAAAATGGTGTCGTAAGGAGTAGCCTTGCGGTTTTCGTTCAGGGACTCCGCCTGAAGTTGCGCCACACGAACCTCCCCCAGGGATTTTTCAAAAAGCAAAAAGTCCGAAGCCCTTTTCGCGTTAATCCAATTCACAAAGGCGCGGTTGTAGACCTGGGAATGTTCCAGTTGCATTTCGAGGGTAATGTTCTTCTCGCGGGCAAAGTCCCGATGGAGGGATTCCGCCATGGAGCGGTCGAACTCCGCAGCCTTATCGCTACCGCAAACTGTTGCAGTCAATTCGCCGCGGTGGTCATAAATATACTGGCAGGCGTCAACATAATCCTGTTCCTTCTGGAGCGCAAATGCCTTGTTACTCAAGAAAGCGGCAACTTCGCCCTGCTCTTCCATACCTTCAGAGGGGCAGATGGTCTGCTGGTCAAAATTCAGCACCGCGCATGTCTGGTTATAGACGCGGACCTTCTTCAAGACGTCCTTCACCAAGGCCAACGACGATTTCAACGGGTCACTCATTTCACTTTCCTGACTTTTGTTGTTTTTCGGCATCGTCAGCCACTTTTCCAAGCCTCTCGGCAAGTTTGCGAGTTTCTTCCAACTCGTCAAAGGTGCTGACAGCAGGTTCCTGTGCGCCCCCCTCGCTCCGGGAATTGAAAAACAGCGCTACCAGCAGGAACACAAGAATGTAAAGGCCCATGGCCGCCAACACGCCCAGCAATTCAGAACCGCTATAGGCTTCCGTCTTTACGTAGGCCACAATGGAAAGAGGCACGGCCAGCATCAATAAAAAAGCAGGAATTTTTTTCTTCATGCACCAATAATAACAAAAGCCCTTGGACTTTGCCTACCTTGGCCCCGCCTGCTCCTTGATTTTCCA
>JABUUR010000077.1 GCA_021443065.1 Fibrobacter sp. | reverse complement strand
GACACCATGGACGAAACCGCGTATTTTTTAAGTTTGACGCTTCGTACAGACAAGCCTGTGATTCTCACGGGATCCATGCGGCCAGCCACGGCAAAGGAACCTGACGGTCCTGCCAATTTGCTGGGCGCCGTAAGGAGTGCCGTAGCCTTTGCCGTTTCCGACGACAAACCCAGGAATAACGTGTGGATTTACTTTGGCGATGAATTGTTCGACGCAGCCCGAGTCCAGAAATGCAGTGCGGATCTTTTGCAACCCATGGGTGTCAATTTCCCCGGGGATACGGGGGATGTTTCTGGCCTGGACTGTAGCCTCGGTAACAATTTCTTTGATATGAAGGGCATCAAGGAATTGCCCAGGGTTAACGTAGTTTACTTTGCCGTAGACTCCGACCCGAGACTTTTGGAATATGCCGCGAGCATTTCCGAAGGTCTCGTCATCGCGGGGGCGGGTTCCGGGGAGTTTAGCTTAGCCTGGTCCAGGACTTTGGCAAATGTGGATATCCCGGTGGTCATGTCCACCCGCACCAACCACGGTCGTGTTACGTTGAATACAGCATTGTCACAGGCTCCCGACGGAGTGGCTCGAATCAGCGCCGGGGTGCTGCCTCCTCAAAAGGCTGCGGTTCTCCTTCGCCTTGCCCTTACGCAGACGAAAAATCCTGGGAAACTGCGGAGAATTTTTGAAAGGGCCTGACGTTTGACCTTGAAATCAAAATTTTGTAACTTGTATGAATATGAAATTCTATTTGACACCGTTATTTTTTAGCCTGTTTCTGCTTGCGTCTTGTGCAGGTCTTCACGACAATGCCCCCGGAGGTGCCGGGGGGGATTCTGGAATGATGGATACGCCTTGCGAAGAATGCGGCAAGCGCGGGGACATCGAATTGAAAATCACCGACGAATCGTTTTATCGGGAATGGAATCAAGATGCCTACGGACGCATAGATTCGAATGCGGTGGTAGGCGTGTTCCCTGCTCTTAAGGTGAATGCCAATCGCCCCAAGGTTTGCAGGTTCTGCCATAGTTTCAGCGCCGATGCGGTAGATTTTGACCTGGCCCGCATTGAAGACTCTCTCTTTGTAAAGGCGTTCCCTAAAATGCAGCGTGAATTGATGCTGCCGGGGAGCAAGGTGCCCGAGGCGGATTCCTCTTACATCGATAGCCTGTCTGCTAGAATCTGGACATCCAAGTTTACGGACGGTTATGCACTTGGGAATCTGTCCCCGTGGATCGATCGTGAAGGAATCGAACAGGCGTACGCTCGCGAGGTTCCATCGAACTTGAAAGATATGCTCAATCACATTGCCAGCCGCTATGGTCTTCGTTACCTTTCTATCCCGGTAACGGTGAATGTCTCCATGGATACGGACTTGGGTAAAAGCGGCGGTTACGTATGGGAAATACTTTGGACCTTGTGGGACGCCCGTTACGGTGAACTTGTCTTCTTGACTTACTCGAAATTTACCGCATCGACCACCAGCCGCGTGGCTCCTGAAAAGGAATGGTCCGCGCCCTTCGCCAAGCGCCTCTGGCAGATGTTCTCCGTAGATTTCAGCAAATTGGAAAATCATTGATTTGTACAACCTTTAGCCTTTTTCTAAGTTTATTTCCATGAATACAGCCTTTTATGTCTTTATGAAACTCCTGCCGAAGAACGTGGCAAGCCAGGCCTTCGGTGTTGTGACTCGTCTTCGCGTGCCGGTGATTTCCAAGTTGGCCCGCAATGTTTTCTGCAGTTACTACAAACTGAACATGGAAGAATCCGAATATCCCTTGGAACATTACGCCAACATCGGGGAACTTTTTATCCGCAGACTTAAGCCGGGAATGCGCCCCATTGCCAATGCGGAAATCGTAAGCCCAGTGGACGGAGTTCTTTCCCAGACGGAGACTTTTGACGAAAAGCAGGAACTGATCCAGGCCAAGGGCAAGACCTACACCCTCAAGGATCTGCTGCGTGACGAGGAAATGGCCAAGCGTTTTGAAGGTGGGGCCTTTGCCACCATCTACCTTGCTCCCTTCAACTATCATCGCATCCATAGTCCTGTCAAGGGCCAGGTGGTGGATGCCAGTTATTGTCCGGGCACCTTGTGGCCGGTGAACGTAGGCAGTGTGGAGCGTGTGGAGGGTCTTTTCTCCATTAACGAACGTCTTACCAGCCATATCCGGTTGGATGACGGCTCCGAACTTTTGGTGGTGAAGGTGGGGGCTACCAATGTGGGCCGCATAGGTGTCGCTTACAACGACGATTTGTTGACCAATGCGGGCAAGTTGCCCCGTGACCAAAAACGCATGGACTGGATGCCCTCCGAAACCATCATGGTGGAAAAGGGCGGCGAGTTGGGTCGTTTTGAAATGGGCAGTACCGTAATCCTGGTGGTGGACAGGAAAATCCGCGAACGCAATCCGGAACTGTTCAAGAATCGTGTGGGCCAGGCTGTCAAGGTTGGCGAAGCCCTTTAATGACTGTATCTGCAAAACGCTTTATTCACGACGAACCGGGGCTGTTCAAGGCCACGGTTGCTTTTGTGGAGCGCTTTGCAAAAGTACAGGACCCCGTTGTACAGGTGGCAAAAAAATGTTCCACCTCCAATGGAAAAATCGCCTGGGTATTGCTGGGAACGGCCTTGTTCCAGAATTGTTCCTTCTCCGAAATTTCAGCGTTGATGAATGCCCTCTACCAGAAATTTCCCGGGGAAAGACTTTGGTCTCTTCCTGTCCCTAAGGATTCTGAAATAGATGAATGCGTCAGGTCCGTTTTTGCAGGTCGC
>JABUUR010000188.1 GCA_021443065.1 Fibrobacter sp. | reverse complement strand
GTTCTTTGGCAAGATGGCCCAGAAGTGGGGAAAGTACGATAACGTGATTTTCGAGATCTACAACGAACCCAAGAACGGGGACTGCGACTGGAGCGGTTGGTACGATGCCGATGGCGCCAAGGATTACTGGAAACGCGCCATTTACCCCTACGCCAATACTGTGATCAATGAAATCCGCAAGTACTCCGACAACCTGGTGGTGGTGGGTACCCCCTATTACGACCAGTATGTGGACGCAGCCCTTGCCCAGACCATTGACGACCAGAACGTGGCCTACACTTTCCACTACTACGCAGGCGAAGATCCATACCGTCACAAGGTGGACGTGCTGGGCAAGAACCCCGAAAACATGATGGACAAGGGTTACTCCGTATTCGTCACGGAATGGGGCAACTCCGCACCCAGCGGTGACGGTGGCTTTACGGCAAGTTACAGCACCCAGTGGTACAACTGGATGAAACAGCATCAGCTTTCAGGCGCCAACTGGTCTGTTTCCAACAAGGCAGAAACCGCCTCCTATTTCAATACGGGGGTTTCCGGCAGCACGCCCGCAAGCCAGTGGAGTTACACTGAAAGCGGCAACTGGACCAACCAGAACGTGTTTGCGGCACTCCCCGCCTCCTACACGGCGTGCGACAACTCCGTGCCGCCTGTCCAATCCAGCAGCAGCGTTGCACCAAAATCGTCAAGTTCCAGCATTCCCCAAAGCTCCAGTTCGATTTCAAGCTCCAGCGCTGTTCCCGCTTCAAGCAGCGGAATTGCGCCAAAATCCTCTAACAGTATAGTGCCGGCATCTTCCAGCAGCAGTCTTGTACCCAAGTCGTCCAGCAGTTTGGCGCCAAGGTCGTCCAGTTCCAGCGTTGCTCCCGCTTCAAGCAGCGTTGTTGAGCCCAATTCCTCCAGCAGCCTCGTGCCCCCATCGTCCAGCAGCCTCGTGCCCCCATCGTCCAGCAGTAGCCTTGTGGCAAGTTCTTCTTCTGTGGCAGCAGCTGCAACCCTTAAGATTTACGGCAGCCTGGAGCAGACCGTGGCAAGGAACAGCCCCATCGAGCCGATTACTCTGGACGGTGTCACAGGCTTTACCCGTCAGAGCTGGAACATTTACTTCCTGGATATTCCGCAATCGCCTCAAGACGGAAAAGTCACCATTGGAGGCTCCGTCCCCGGCCACCTGCAAGAGGGCCTCATGGAAGAAACGCTGGCCGTCAACGGGCAAGAAGTCAAGATAAAACTGAATATCGTCGCCGCCGCTGCAAGCAGTTCCAGCAGCGCAGATTCCGAGGGTTCAAGTTCCAGCAATGCCTCCCCCGTTCCCTCCAGTTCCAGCAACGGCAATGCAATGGCCATGGTTCGAACCCACGTCTCCTCCTTCGAACTCGCAACCAAAGGCCGCACCCTGCTGGTTTCAGGTGCAGAGGATGCCGACGTAACGGTGTTCGACTTGCAGGGCCGCCCCATGGCGTATTTCAAGAAGGTGAACGGCACCCTGAATCTAGAAACACTGGCCAGCGGAAATTACATAGTCCATGTCAGCACAGGGTCACTGGCAAAAACCGGAAGAATTACCCTGAAATAGTCGGTTTATTCCCACTTTTTGGGGGTTCAAGGAATCCAAAATGTAATCTACATCACACTCGGGGATACAGTTAGAACAGAATTAAGGGAAATTTTCGTTGACAGCCACATTTTTCCAATAATTTTTACTACATTTGTGATTGTAGAAGTCTGGATAGACTCAAAAGTCCTCCTAACCCCCAAAAAGCTCCCAATGGCTTCGGCTGTTGGGAGTTTTTGTATGCCTTTAAACAACGCTCGTCCAAAAATCATTTATCCAAAGTAATTTCTGGATTGCCCTTTATGATATTTTAAAGTATTTTTTAACGTTGTCATGAATTTACAAAGGCATTAGGCAACTATGAATGTCGTCACCAAAATTATCGCAGTATTTTTAGCGGTTACCGTAATGGTTTCCATGACCGGGTGCGCCTACCACCACCCCAATCCAATCCTTCGCGATGCTTCGTACGGCGCAACCGTCGGCGCAGTGCCGGGCCTTGCCCTGATGGCCCTCACCCCCGAGGCGGGAGAAGCGGAAAGCGATGATATTTATGCATTTTTCGGCCTATCCTTGCTTGTTCTTGGAGCGGGTGCCGTGGCGGGACTTGCCATCGGTTCCGTAGTGGGCGTGTTCCACTGGATGTACCAGACCGCCACATGGAAACCGCCTGAGGAGACGGTTATCCCTGTGGAGACACAGTCGGAAACTTCCACCGTGCAGCAAGTGGACTACGAGACCGCCCAGGAACCCACCGCAGTTCGTCAAGAAACCGCACCTGCAGTTGAAGGACCAGCTGCCGTTGAAATGCCCGCCACCGAGCCTTCGGAAAATGTGGAAAATCCCGGGACACCCGTGGTGGAACCCGCTGCAAGCGCTGTAGAGCCCACTGCCCTTCAGCAAAACGAATCGCCTGCAACAGCACAAACCGAGGGCGAAGGGGACTACATGCCCCAAGCGGTAAGGCAAGAGCAGTAATCAACGGAAGTGTATATCAAACACAACCAGACGAATCCCGGGTCATTGCCCCGGGTTCTCTTTTTTTTTTACTTTGGATCCAGGCTCGGCGATCTGCAGGGAGATCCCGGCGCGGGGGCCGGGATGACAATGAAAGGGGGCCGGGATGACAACGCAGGAGGGGTCCCGGCTCAATAAGTAAACTAATTTACGTCACAGCCGCCGCTGGGGCTGACCCATCCGCTTTCGTTCGCGGGGCCTTCGCCGGCTTTCCA
>JABUUR010000387.1 GCA_021443065.1 Fibrobacter sp. | reverse complement strand
TGGATTAGCCTGGTGGATTTTGACAAGGAACTGGACGGATCCAAGTTAGAAGATTTCCTATGGCTCACCTTTACAAGGTCCGACCCTGCGCAAGACCTGTACGGTTTCCACGCCCAAACAATTCACAAGCATTGGGGTTGCAAAGCCCCGATCATCATTGACGCAAGAAAAAAGCCCCATCACCAAAGCCCTCTGGAAACATCTTCGGAGATCAAGAATCGTGCCCGCGAAATTCTGATATGCGAGAACATTTTGGGGGCGAACAATGAATAGGCCCGTGTTCGTCATTCTCGTTCTTTTGTACTGCACGGCAAGCTCCTTTGCCTTCAATGGCCGTTGCGGAACAGAAATGATGATGCAGTACCATAGAGAACTTAGGGCAAACCCCGCCCTGACTTCGAGAACCGTGGCTACCGAATTAGACTCCTGCGATCCGGAGGATTACTACGACTCCGTCTATTCAAAAACAACAAGCCATTTTCAAATTTTCTACACCCTTGCAGGCCCCCACAAGACAACAAAGGCTTTCATAGACTCCTTAGCCGTTTACTCGGAATTTGCATACAATTTCCACACCAAGGATTTCGGCATGCAACCTCCCCTGGGGCAATCCAAAACGGTACATTTTCTGCAAGATGTTCAAGAAGGGCTATACCCCATAGAGGTTATCGACATTGACAACTTGCGCAACACTAGGTTCTGGCTGGGAGGCGTTTGCCACGGATGCTTTGGCGTGACCATACCCCACAAAACAGAAACCGGTGCAAGCGAACTTTTAATCGACAATGATTTTCGCTACACTCCAACTGCAGCCATGAAGTCAAAAGACTCCGTAAATTTTGACGGTAAAGTCTGCAAATATACCATCGCCTCCGAAGAGTTGAGGAACACCCGCTACAATTATTCCTACGCAGACCAATGGGACAAGGCTCTGCGGGTCACCACAGTCCATGAACTCTACCATGCGGTTCAAATCCGTTACCTGGACCTGAACAAGTATTATTCTTTCTGGTTCGAGGCTTCTGCTTCGGGAGTCGAAGAAATCGTAGCACCGGATATCGACGATTACCACAGTTATTTGCCTGGAATGTTCCAAATGATGGGAATCCCCTTAAACATTAGCGAAACGGCGGCAAGCCCCACCCCTTACGCCAACACAATGTACGGTTCCGGTATTTTCTTAATGTACCTGTATAAATTTGTAGACAAGAAAACGGACAGGTTCATTTGGGAAAGTTTTTCGAAAAAGCCCAACTACAATTTCAAACAGCATTTCAATTCCTTTGCCGAGAACAAGAATTTTTCTGCAGATTCCTTATTCAATGATTTCGCCACACGCCTGGCCCTTTCCGGGAAAAGGACTGCTTATCTGGACTACGCCCAATGGATTACCGACGACCAATGTTTTTGGCCCAATTTCAATTACTTCGAAAACAAATCCTCAGATTTTTTTTCGCCGCAAACAAAAAAATTCGCCTATGAATACTACGCCAACGGGAAACCCAAAGTAAACGATTACAAAGGTAAGGTAAGCGCAATCCTATTCAAAGACAAATCTGCGGAATTTTCAAACCTGGTTTCGATTTTCAGCGTGGACTCCCTGTACATAAACGCAACCGAGGACCCAACCGTCGATTCACTGGTCTGGATATTCAGTTGGTTCGACAGTGACTCGTTCTACCCGGCAAATACCAAGAAGGAACCCCTACACGCCTACCCCATGCCGTGGCGGTCTGGCAGCCTTTGCTTTACCCCGCTCCCCGAAAATAAAAATTTTATTGAAATTCGGAATCGACGTGGCGACCTGATAACTCGCATAAATTATAGCGGAAGCATCCATTGCATGGACGAAGAAAAAGTCAAGGAATTAATGGTTCCCGGAGTTTACCGTTTTAGGGCAGGCAGTTCCGGAAAGACCCAGGACTTTATCGTTATTTATTAGGCAAATTCGTGTGATAAATTCATACCTTAAAGCCAACTGAAAATGTTGTTGGCGCATTCCAAACCAGAAAGCACGGAATTTGCCGCGGGCTTGTCCGAATTTTTCAGTATGGCCTTGCAAGCTTCTGCGAACAAGGCTTGCCCATTGCCATAGTGTTCGTCGAGACGACGTTTCGCATAATCTTCCGCCGAATGGTTGTGGATCATGAAGGCCCAGTCCGAAGACTGGAACAGCATCAGTTCCCTTTCCATCTGGTTGATATAGCGTGTCAAGAGTTTGTAAGACTTGCGGGAAGCATCCATACGTTCCCTGATATTTTTCAAGTGCAAGATCATTGCCCGAAGGCGATAGGACTGAGGGTAGTACTTATCGGTTTCACCGTTTATCCATACAGAGCCAAAGCCACCTTCGCCCCAACTGGAGAACGGCGGGGTGTGAACATCTAGATCAGCGGAACAAGTCATGACATTGTCGGCGCCGGCAAATTCAATGACAGATGAAGAAGCCGCATATTCCAGCATAGATTCCAAAAACAGCGGCCCCTCAAACCACCAGTGCCCAAAAAGTTCTGCATCGTAGGGGCAAAGCATGGCCGCCTTATTACCGTCCATGTTGACAAGCAATTCAGAAATCGTGGTTTCACGGTTTACAACAAACATTCGGGCATGGTCACCGGCCAGGCGTAGGGCGTTCCAAGGGCGGTAAAGTTCCTTTTGCTCAGAACCCGTAATGCGATTGTACTTGAAACCTGAATCGATGGGCGTATTGCCGGAGAAGAAGTACTCGCCCAAGTATTCACGAGGGCGCTCCTTGGAAATGTCCTTGAAAAATTCACGATACTCCGGATGGCC
>JABUUR010000210.1 GCA_021443065.1 Fibrobacter sp. | reverse complement strand
CGAACCTGGAGCCTTTTGGTTCGTAGCCAAACGCTCTATCCAGTTGGGCTACATCCGCTCGTTTTGTGTGCCCAAATATAGTTTTCCCTGGGGATTTGTCAAGGGAAAACGCGAAAAAAAATCAAAAAAATTTTTTATAGGCAAATAAGGCCGTTTTTGCCCCTATCCTGCGGGGTGGGTGCCCGAGGCTACCCTGCATATTTATCTATTTTTGGCCCAAAGATTTTTTTAGCGTTAGAAGAAATGAACAAGATTAAATCCGTACTGATGCCAATCCTCTTGGAACTGAAAAGCTGGGTGACCAACAAGAAAGTTCTTATATGGCTTGCAATCCTGATGATTCCTGTCGTTGCCGCCTTCGTTGCCGCAATCGTGGTCTACAATCATTTTGCACCGGAACTGCCGTCCTTGACCCAGCTGGAACAGATCAATCCCAAGCTGGTGACCAAGATCAACGACATGAACGGCGAAGTCGCCCACGAATACTTTGTGGAACGACGCGAATGGACCTCCATCGACTCCATTCCAGAAAATGCAATCCACGCCGTGATGGCCACGGAAGACCGCGTGTTCTTCGATCACTGGGGCATGAATGTCTGGGCCATACCCTCTGCAGTCATGGAAAGCGTATTTTCGGGCAAGAAACTGCGCGGCGCCTCCACCCTGACCCAGCAGTTGACCAAGCTTCTGTTCTTGACTCCGGAACGTTCCATTTCCCGTAAAATCAAGGAAATGATGACGGCCATACGAATCGAGCAGACCTACACGAAAAAGGAAATCCTTGAGTTCTACATGAACGAGGTGTACCTGTCCGGCGGTAACTACGGTTTCCAGGCGGCCGGCAAGTATTACTTTGGCCGCCCCTTGGACAGTTTGACTATTCCCGAATACGCCGTTCTCGCCGGCATGTTGCAGCGCCCCGAGGCTTATCGCCCGGACCGTCACCCCAAGGCTTCCAAGGAACGTCGAAATACCGTCCTGTACGCCATGCGTGACGCGGGCTATATCAGCGACGAGGAATACCATCAGTATATCGAAACCCCCATCGTCCTTGCCAAAAAGGAAATCAATAACGACGCCGGTCTGTACTTCTATGAAGAAATCCGCAAGTACATGGAAAAGAAGTATGGTGAAAATTCCCTCTATGCCGACGGTGTGACCATCAACAGCACCATCGATCCTGCCATTCAGGCATTCGCAGACAGTGTGGCCCGCGTCCAGGTGGAAAAGGTCCGCCGTCGTGTCAAGTACCGTACCACCCGCCGCCTCCAGTTGACCAAGAAATACGATATGCCGGAAGACAGCGTCGTTGCCCATTTCGATAGCGTCTACACCCTCTTTAAAAAGGAGTACCTTGCCGTCGATACAAGCTCGAACCTCCAGAAACGCAGGTATCCCGACAGTATCCGCTACCATCATGCCGAAGTTGCTGCCATCCTGATCGAAAACGAGACGGGGGCAATCCGCGCCATGGTGGGGGGCAGCGACTGGAATACGTCTCGCTGGAACCGTGCCGTGCAGTCCTTGCGCCAGCCGGGTTCTTCTTTCAAGCCCATCGTCTATTCTACCGCCATGGACAACGGTGCAAGCCCCTGCGATTCCGTAAACGACTCCCCGGTGACTATTCCCGACCCGGACGACAACAATCCCAACAAGGTGTGGCGCCCGGCCAATTTCGAACATGATTTCGAAGGCATGATGACTCTCCGTCGTGCCCTGTACCGCTCCAAGAATCTGCCTGCAATTCTTACCGCCCAGAAGTACGGCTTGAACAACGTGGTGAACTACGCCCGCAAGTTCGGTATCGTTCGCGCCCCGCTGATGGCAGTACCCAGCCTGGCCCTGGGTTCCGTCGGCGCCACGCTCATGGAAATGACTTCTGCCTACACTGTGTTCCCCAACGGCGGTAACCGCATCGAACCCTACATGATTGAATCCGTCGTAGACAAGCATGGCGAGGTCATCGAACGCAATTCCAAGGTGGAACACGAAGTGCTTCGTCCGGCGTCGGCATACATCATGGTGGACATGATGAAGGATGTGAACGTCCGTGGTACCGCTGCCCGAGTATGGGCCAGCGGCTTTACCCACCCCAGTGGAGGTAAGACCGGCACTACAAACGACTACACGGACTGCTGGTACATCGGCTACACAAAGCAGTACACCATGGGCGTGTGGGTCGGTTCCGACAGTCCCGGTACATTGGGTGCAGGCCATACCGGTACCGAAGACGCCCTTCCGGTATGGATTGCCGTAATGAAGGAACTCCACAAGGATTTGCCTCGCAAGCCCTTCCCGGTTCCTGCCGGTGTGGTAAGCCGCGGCGTTTGCAACCATACGGGAAAACTTGCCGGCGAATTCTGTTCTGAAAAATCCTACTGCCTGTACTCCGCAGGCTATGCGCCCGCCGAAACATGCGACGGCAACCATTTCTCCGTAAAGACCAAGTCGTCCGACGATGCCACCTTGTTCAGTAACAAGAGTGCAACGACAAGCCCCGGCCCCTCTGCCGGCGGGGCCAAGAAAGCCCGCAAGATGTTCTGACATTCGACGCCCGGAATATCAACGGGCTCGGGGCGAAATCCGCGCCAAGTAATCCTGCTGTCGTTATTGCAAAAAAAATCCCGGCTCTTGCGAGTCGGGATTTTTCCATAAGGAGGTCCCGGACCAAGTCCGGGATGACGGAAGAATTACATCATGCCGCCCATGCCCATGGAAGGATCCATGGCGGGAGCTGCAGGCTTTGCTTCCTTCTTCTCGGTAATCACGCAGTCGGTGGTGAGAATCATGGAGGCGATGGAGGC
>JABUUR010000476.1 GCA_021443065.1 Fibrobacter sp. | reverse complement strand
GGGAAAAGACGCAGTTTCATTACACCGTGGTTTGTGGTCATGATGGCGATGGTTTCGCCTGCCTGGGGTTTGTCCAACTGGTTGAACATGGATACTCCTGTTGATATTGAAAAGAAAAACTACGGGTGGGGCAAAAACCCCACGCATGCACATAGAATATACTTTTTTTTGAGGCTTTAACACACCAAACCCTAAAAAAACTAAATTCTTCAGCTAGAATAAACCTCAAAGGGAGTACGGCGACCGAACTCAAACCTCAAAAGGAGCGAAGCGACTGTCCTCAAACCTCATTATGAAAGATAACTGCAAGATTATTCGTGAACTGATGTCCGCCCAGGCCATGGAATTCGCCCTGGACGAGATGGCCGCCAAAATGGCTAAAATACATCCTTCCGCCGACGATGTTGTAATTCTTGGCATGGCTAGCCGTGGCATTCCCCTGGCTCAAAAACTCAGGGAGCGCCTGGAGTCCAAGTTCAACAAGAAAATCAACATCGGAAGCCTGGATGCCACGTTTTATCGTGACGATTTCCATTACCGCAACCATGTCGCTACCGAAATGCGGGTTACAGAAATGCCTGCCTCCGTAGAAGGCAAGACTGTAATCCTGGTGGACGACGTACTCTATACGGGCCGATCCGCGCTTGCCGCCATGCGGGCTATTCTGGACCTTGGACGGCCGGCGGCAATCCGCCTTTGCGTGCTGGTGGACCGTGGTCATCGTGAACTTCCCATTGCGCCCGACTGCGTAGGGCTTGTTGTGGAAACCGCCCAGCATCAGGAAGTCCGGGTGAAAATCGAGCCTATTGATAAAGAAAATTCAGTTTCCCTCGTAGAAGTGGAGGATTAAAGTGAGCGCTTTGCAAATCAAACATTTGTTCGGGCTCCAGGGAGTGTCCAGGCAGGATATTCGCACCATCTTGGATAATGCAAAACAGTTCCGCGAAATTCTGGAACGCCCTGTTAAAAAGGTTCCAAGCCTCCGTGGGCTTACTGTGGTGAACCTGTTCTTTGAAAACAGCACCCGCACCCGCACCAGCTTTGAACTGGCCGAAAAGCGGCTTTCGGCAGACACCGTGAACTTTACCACCTCCAATTCCAGCGTCAAGAAAGGCGAAACCCTGGTAGACACGCTGCGCAATATCGAGTCCATGAAGATTGACATCGTGGTGGTCCGCCACAAGGGAACGGGGGTTCCCAAGTTCCTTTCGGAACATTGCAACGCCATTGTGGTGAACGCGGGGGACGGTGCCCACGAACACCCCACCCAGGGGCTTTTGGACATGCTGACCATTGAAGAAAAACTGGGGACCCTCGAAGGCAAGAAGGTGGCCATCATCGGGGACATCCGCCATAGTCGCGTGGCCCGCAGTAACATCTGGGGCATGACCACCATGGGAGCCCATGTGACTCTTTGCGGTCCAAGCACTTTGGTCCCACGCAATACGGAACTTCTGCAGTACCCTGAACTGGCGGGCTCCGTCAGCTGGGAAACCGATGTAAAGAAGGCCGTGGCCGATGCAGACGCGGTCATTGCGCTGCGTCTGCAGAACGAACGCATGGACGACGCACTGCTCCCCAGCACCCGGGAATATCGCAATTTCTTTGGCATTACCGAGGAAGTTCTCTCTTGCTGCAAGGACAAGGTGATCATCATGCATCCCGGGCCCATCAACCGCGGCGTGGAACTGGATTCCGAAATTGCCGACGGCGAAAAGTCCGTCATTCTGGACCAGGTGACCAACGGTGTCGCCGTGCGTATGGCTGTTCTCTTCCTTTTGGCAGGAGGTCGCAACAATGAAAATGCTTAATCATCGTGATTACTTCCCCTACACTCAGGTTGTCTTGAAGAACGTGAAGTTCTGGAACGGCTCCTGCTTTGAAGCCAGGGACCAGTTGGCCCTGGATTTCGTCAAGGGTTTTGCCGTAAGCGAAATTACTGCCGATGCCAAGGTGGTGGATTGCAATGGCGCCTTGGTCATGCCTGCGCTTTTTGGCCTTGGTCTTGATTTCAAGGAACCTTTGCGCGACGATGTCTACACCTTTGCCGACGGTTTTGAAGCCATGCGCAAGGGCGGATTCTATGGCGGACTTTACGAAAGTTCTGCAAATCCCATTGACGATGCCGACAAGTTTACCGCCATGGTGAACCGTTTTGATGTAGGCGGTTTGGAACAGCGCTGCGCCAACGATTTTGACATGAAGTTCCTGGGAGCCTACAGCAAGGGCTTTGGCTCTGACAGCCTGGCCGAGATGATGGAACTTGCCGAAGCAGGAGTTGCTGGCTTTGGCGACGGCAACAGTTCCATTCCTCATTCCAGGTTCCTGCGCCTTGCCATGGAATACGGCAAGATGACGGGCAAGCGGTTCTTTTTCCAGGCCATGGACAAGACCCTTCGCAAGAGCGGTTGTGTTCACGAGGGGGCCTACTCCGACATGCTGGGTATGAAGGGGATTCCCCGTATCGCAGAAACTATCGCGGCATACACGGTCCTTGAAACCGCACGCTTTTTGCAGGTGCCGGTCCACTTCAAACAGGTGACCTGCGGTGAAACTTTGGACCTGATCCGCAATGCTCGCAAGAACGGTATGGATGTGACCTGCGACGTGAACGTCTACCACTTGCTGTTCGACGACTCCTGCCTCTCGCTTTTGGATTCCACTTACCATGTGCTGCCGCCATTCCGTGCCGCCTCCGACCGCGAGGCCTTGTGGACAGGTGTTGCCGACGGTACCGTAAACGCCATCAGCATGAACCATACCCCGGTGCTGCGCCAGGATGCGGATGTGAATTTCGAAGACTCCGTTCCCGG
>JABUUR010000417.1 GCA_021443065.1 Fibrobacter sp. | reverse complement strand
GCTGCCTGTGGAGGAAGTCTGATGATCCAGCCTAAGAAAGTATTCAAGACCGCCGATGGCAAACTGGGCTTTGAATGGAACGACGGTTCCCGCGGGGTGAGCCCAATCCGCAAACTCCGTCTTGCCTGCCCCTGCGCCTTGTGCGTAGACGAACATACGGGCGTAAAAATCCTTGACGACTCCACGGTCCGTGATGATATAAAATTGGTCAGGATTCAATCTGTCGGGCGGTATGCGGCATCCCTTGCCTTTAGTGATGGCCATAATTCGGGAATTTACCCTTATGACAAATTGAAGGAATTGACGGAAAATGCATAAAAAACCATATTTGTGCAAATATTCAGTTTACTGCTAGTTTTTAGGTGTTAACGATATGAGTGATGCAAACGAAGCTCTCTATTTCCGAGACTTGAATCGGTTTCCGACACTGACTCCGCCGGAGGAGTCGGCTCTCCTGACGATTATCAAGACTGGAGCCACCGAAGAAATTCGCAAATCTGCTCTCCAGCGCCTGATTCGCGGGAACCTGCGTTTCGTGGTCAGCGTGGCCCGGAAGTACCAGGGCCGTGGACTTTCTCTCCTGGACCTGATTAACGAAGGCAACCTTGGGCTTTTCAAGGCCGCCAAGCGCTTTGACATGGACAAGGACGTGAAGTTCATCTCCTACGCTGTGTGGTGGATTCGCCAGTCCATTCAAAAGGCCCTGTTCGAACAGGTCGGTGCCGTTCGAATTCCGCCCAACAAGCTCGCCTTGGTAAACCGGTTTAAGCGTGCCTTGATGCAGAATGACGGCGACTACGACAAGACGATTGCCATGGACGAGTTTTCGCCTTTTGAACGGGACATTGTGGAGGTCATGGAAAAAATCGTGGACATCTCCCTGGACGCCCCTATCGGCGACAGTACCACGGTTTCCAGCAGCAGTGAATCTGTGAGCACGCTTATGGACGTTCTCGGTTCCGACGGCAACCAGGACGAGGACATGGAACGGGAAGAACGCAAGAAACTGATCCAGGAAACCTTGTCTTCGCTTCCCCAGCGTGAAGAGGAAATTTTAAGAATGTTCTACGGGCTGGATACCGTAGAAGATACCACATTGAAAGACATCGGCGAAGACTTGAAACTGAGCCGTGAACGTGTCCGCCAGATCAAGAACAAGACTTTGCGTCGCTTGCAGAAGAGCAAGGAACACAAAGAAAAACTGGCAGACTTTCTGGAAGATTAATGGCTAAAAAAACTTCGATTGCACAGAAGTCCGCCTACCTGTTTTTGGCTTTGTGCTGCGGTGTTGTGCTGGCCTACGGTGGCTGGCGTCTGTACCTCGTCTATGGGCCTTCGAAAATCACCGTGGGCGGTGTTCCTTACGGCCTGCCTTCCGGTTCTACCGTCGTTCGCGGCGACACACCGGACATGGCGGATGTTCTTTCCAAATCCCCGATTCAAGTCCAGACGGAGTTGCGCCGTGCCGCGGAACTTTTCCGCTCTGGGGCCTACGGTTCTGCCTGCGACATTTACGACGGCGTGGTGGCGTTGTATCCGGATCTTCTTCCGGCGGTCTGGGGCGAGGTGAACACCATGTACGAACTGGACCAGTTGTCCGACAGCCAGCGTGACCGCCTGTCCCTGCTTGTGGGGAAAATTCTGGGCGCCTACCCGGGCTCCGGTATGGCCGCCTACCTGGAAAGCCGCAATTTTTATCAAGATGGCAACGAAAACATCGCCATGGAATTGGCCCGTGCCGCTACAGAGAAAGCCCCCGCCCTGACGGAAGCACGCCTTTGGTATGCCCAGCTTTTGATGAACAGTTCCAGGACCGCCCAGGCTACCAGTGAACTTCGTACGGCAATCAGCCTTTCCAACGGGAACATTCCCAAGGCCTACGAACTGCTGGCCGAAAACTATCACCAGCAGGGCCTGCTGGACAGTTGTTCCGCTGTTGTGGAATATGCCCTTTCGCAATATCCGGTGAACCCGCGGCTTTTGCTTTTGCAGGGGTACTTGACTGAATATCAGGGCCATTTCGAAGAAGCCGAAAAGATGTACCAGCGCATTCTGGCATTCCGTCCGGATTACGGTCCTGCACGGGAGGCCGTTGCGACCTTGGGCGAAAAGTCTGCCCCAGGTCCTGGTGTAGGCGTCGCACTGTCCCCCCAGGACAGGGCTCAAGTCGCCTGCGAAATCCTGGAACCCCTGGTGGAGCGTTACCCCGAAAACCTGCCCCTTCGCGAAGCCTTGGGAAGGGCCTACCTTAAGGGGCGACTGTTCGACAGGGCTCGCCAGCAGTTCCACGAGATTGCCAAGGCCGATCCCGAATATCCGGATATACAGCAGCGAATCCAGGAAACCAATATCGCACGCTCGGCTCCCGTGAACAAGAACGACGGGCTCACTGCCAACCTGAACCGCGCCATCGATAGCCTGAGGGGAAACGTCTCTCCTGCGACCAAGCACGATTTTTCCACCATGCTGGGCCATTACCTTGTTCGTTATGGAGCCTCTCCCAGGGAGTTTTTCAAGAAATATTCCATAACCAACTTCCGCTCGGTTCAGAACAACGTATGGCAGGAATCTTTTTACGACGCCCCCTACATGCATACCTACACGGTGGTCTTTGATTCCTTGAATCGCTTTAAGGAAGTCCATGTGGTTGTCTTTGATTCTTCGTCCAATTCCAATCACCTGGGGCTTGCCCCGGAAGTGTTTACGCGACTGCTCAAGCAAAACTCCAGAATCTCCGGTATCGGCAACAGCACCGGCGAAACGGATTGCGGAGACGGTCTTGTACTTGATGCCGCCGTGTGGGAGACCCAGGACAATTTTGAA